>NZ_CP036537.1:5475000-5632343 GCF_021184025.1 Rhodopseudomonas boonkerdii
TGCCCGCTCAGGTTAAGTCCTCGACCGTTGAAAATTGGATGCTGCGGTTACCTCAGTCGGCTCAGCTCGTGGGCTTCGTTCAGGTCGATGCCCGTAATAGTCAAGCATCGGGCCGGGGGCGCACCGGCCTTGTAGCGTCGGCGGATAGAGAGGGCTTCGTTGAGAACGAGGCATTCAACGAGCTGCGCTCGATGGTGCGCGGTGCCGTAGAGGCTATGGCCTACAGCGATAGGCGCACCCAGCAAGAGCAGGAAAAAGCCAAACATCGGGAAATGTTAGCGTCCATTCGTCGGGAGACGCGCTCTGCAATCGCGGAGATCGAGGCTAACCCGCTTATAACCACTGCGCAAAAGTCCCGAATCGTTACGGCGCTTGCGGAAACGCAATCGCTCGCAACTCAACATCAGGAAGCGACTTACGAACGCGAGCAGCAACTTGAAGTTATGAGTTTGCTTGGCGTGGTCGCTGGATTCATGACCCACGAATTCGGCTCGGCGCTGCACGAGCTGGAAACGACGCAAAAGGAGCTACTTGTCATCGCTAAGCAGCATCCGAAACTATCGGGTGCAGCTGAAAGCTTTGCGACGCACATCAAGAACCTTCGAGAGTTTGTAACCTATTCCTCTGGATACATTCAGGGCGCCAAGGCGCGATCCGTCTCGCTCGCAAGCTCAACTCCACCGACGTCATCGACGCTCTGTCAGACCTGTTCATCCTGCGCGGTGTGCCGGGCCATGTTCGTTCCGACAACGGCCCGGAGTTCATCGCCAAGGTCGTGCGGGAGTGGAGGCAGAGCAAATGATGAGGCGCTGACCGCTGACATCATTCGTCTTGCCTCACGCTACGGCCGCTATGGCTATCGCCGGATCACGGCGATGCTGCGGTCCGAAGGCTGGATGGTGAATGCCAAGCGTGTCGAGCGGATCTGGCGGAGGGAGGGGCTGAAGGTCCCCCAAAAGCAGCCGAAGAAAGGCCGGCTCTGGCTGAATGACGGATCGTGCGTCCGGCTGCGGCCGGAGCATCCCAACCATGTCTGGTCCTACGACTTCGTCGAGGACCGGACCCACAATGGCAGGAAGTTCCGCATGCTCAACATCATCGACGAGTTCACCCGGGAATGTCTGGCAATCCGCATCGATCGCAAGCTCAACTCGACCGACGTCATCGACGCCCTGTCAGACCTGTTCATCCTGCGCGGCGTGCCTGGTCATGTTCGTTCCGACAACGGCCCGGAGTTCATCGCTCAGGCCGTGCGGGACTGGATCGCCGCTGTCGGTGCGAAGACCGCGTTCATCGAACCTGGCAGTCCATGGGAGAACGGTTATTGCGAGAGCTTCAACTCGAAGCTACGCGACGAACTGCTCAACGGTGAAATCTTCTACAGCCTTGCCGAGGCAAAGATCATTATTGAGGCTTGGCGACGCTACTACAACACCGAGCGGCCACACTCATCGCTCGGCTACAAACCACCGGCGCCGGAGGCCATGGTCTGGCCTGCACCGCCGCGCGGATCGGCTCCACCATCAGTTCAGGCGATAGCCGAAAAGCCGATCATGCATTAAGACTGAAACCGGACCACCTTATGGGGGCAGACCAATCCGACACACCTATGCAAATCGCTTGTTCTTCATCGTGAGTGTTCGTCGTCAGATAATTTGAGACCGCTCAGGCATTTCGAGAAGGGAGGATCTGGCTCATCTAGGGTTAAAGTTTAAGCGGCTTGCAATCGATGCTGCAAGCGGCGGTTTGCAATGGTTTCACGTTTGATGCGCGCACGCTCAGTCAGGATGGTTTCGGCTCGGCCGAAGTAAACATCCGCAGGCGTGAGGTTGTCGATGCTCTCATGATAGCGGTGATGGTTGTAGTGTTCGACGAAGCCGCTGACCTGACGTTCGAGGTCCCTCGGTAAATGGTAATTCTCGAGCAGGATGCGGTTCTTCAAGGTCTGATGCCAGCGCTCGATCTTGCCTTGGGTCTGGGGATGATACGGCGCACCGCGCACATGCTGCATATCCTTGCCCTTGAGCCAGGTGGCCAGATCTTCCGCGACGTAACTTGATCCGTTGTCGCTCAGAAGCCGTGGCCGCTGCTTTATATTGACGTGGTCCAGGCCTGAGGCGGCAAGCGCCTGATCGAGCGTGGCCGTGACGTCGGAGGCGCACATGGTGGGACCAAGCCTCCAGGCCACAATGTAACGAGAGAAGTCGTCGAGCACCGTCGATAGATAGTACCAGCCCCAGCCAGTGATCTTGAGGTAGGTGAAGTCGGTCTGCCAAAGCTGGTTGATCGCCGTGGTCTTGTCCTTGAACTCATTAGCCGCCTTGATCACCACATAGGCGGGGCTGGTGATCAGGTCGTGCGCCTTCAGCAGCCGATAGACCGAAGCCTCGGAGACAAAGTATTTTCTCTCGTCGGTGAAGCGCACCGCCAGCTCTCGCGGCGACAGCTCGGGGTGTTCCAGTGCCAGATCGACGATCTGACCGCGGACATCGTCCGGGATGCGATTCCAGACCCGGTCCGGCTTGGAGCGGTGATCGGCCAGCGCCTCGATGCCACCCTCGCGATAGCGATCGTACCATCTATAAAAGGTGGCTCGCGGGATGCCGAGCTTTTCCAACGTGCGCCTGGCAGGCAGATGCGATTGCTCGACCAGCGCGATTATTTCGGATTTCTCGGATGCTGGATACCTCATGCCTCGTTTTCCCCAGCCCCGTTCATGCTTTTTTTGAGCAGGCGGTTCTCCAGGGTCAGGTCGGCCACCACCTCCTTCAATTCGGAGGCTTCGCGGCGAAGGTCTTTCACCTCACCGGACGTGGCGGAACGGGCCGTGTCACCCGCCAGGCGGCGTTTGCCGGCCTCCAGAAACTCCTTCGACCAACCGTAATACATCGAGGCGGCAATGCCTTCGCGGCGGCACAGCTCGGAGATGTTCTCCTCGCCGCGCAGTCCTTCCAGCACGATACGGATCTTCTCTTCCGCCGAATACTGCCGACGCGTCTGCCGCCGGATATCTTTTAGCACTTGTTCTGCGGGCGCTTTGCCCAGTTCGGATTTCTGCTTCATCTTCGCTCCTGACGGCTACGATGAACCAGAAATCCTCCTTTCGTGAAGTCCCTCATTTGGTCTCAGAGGCGATGACGCCGAACACATCGTGAGCAGGGTGACCGGCAGGGACGGCAAACGCCGAGTCTATCTCGCCGGCTGACCCTCATCCGGATACGGCGGGTGCGCCTTCTGGGTCAAGAGCGGAAAAAAGCTTTTCCCCGATGGGGCAGGCGCGACTCGTAGTTCCGACCCCCGAGGTCCCTGCCCACGCGGAAAAGTATCCTCGCCAAGGATTTCGGTATGCGCCTCGATATCGATGTTGTCGACTTTCCTAAGCTGATTGAGCGACAACGCGGCAAGAGTAGGCAGCGGTTCGCCGACAAGCCGATCGAGCGGGAACTGCGGAGCGCCCGGTCTGGGCCGAACCCGCTGAGCCGATTTGGAAGGCCGAAAGCCGCTGACGGTCCGGCTCATGCCCTCGGCGAGGTGCGGCCGTTGCTAGTCGTCCTCTGATCGGCGGCGCACGGCTCGGGCTCTGTCCATAAAGGCCCGCACATGCTTGTTGGCCCGACCGGACCGTTCTCTGTCTACCGCCCACTTCGGTGCAGGTCGACTGAGCTCGTCATCATCACTATTCTCCGGGGGGGCCTTTCGTATGCGTTGCCGCGGCTGGCCGGTGCCGCAGTTTTTTGTGCTTTTCCGAGTTTGCCCGCTCGGTAGGGTGGGCGTTGGTCCAGGCCGTTCTTGTTCGCGGGCACCGCTCGCCTCTCCCTTCGTCCGTACTCGCCAGACCGTTGAGGATAGTGTCCCAACGGTGATGGGCTTGTTGCCTCTGCCGTTCACACCGGCGGCAGTCATCGCCCGGATCATGTCTTGCCAACTCATGCCCCGCTGTTCGGCAGCATCGAACCACCACAGGTGTCCGACGACAAGCCGCGCGAGCTTCTTGCGTCCTCCACCAGGCAGATGGAAGTCCTCCGCCATGGCCTTAAGCCCGGCCTCCAGTTCTTTGTTTCCAACCACGTCGATCCCTCACAGTATCTCTGAGAGATAGGAGCTCATGGCCGTTCTGCAAATTTCGGTAAAATTCTGCCTTACATTGCAGAAAATGCAGAAGATCGCAGAGATCACACCTGTGCATCTGTGGATGGCGCCCGCATGGCATGAACTATTTCGACGTCTCGGCACGATCTGGCCCATCATCAACTCGACACAGCCACGAATTGCGTCGGGAAGTTCGGCCTGGCTGGCGCCCTGTGAGAGGGCATGGAGTTCCGGAATGCTCCAGACGCCCTTCGGCGCAATCAGCCCGATTTGCTGAGTTGGCCCCGCAAGGAATCGACTAGCATAGTTCGCTGACGAACGAACAATTCGCGCGCCCGATGGAGCATCAAACCCGACTGCTGCTCGACGCTCTTCACGTCTACAAAGCGCATCGTCGGTCGCGTGACCGCCTCGCAGACCGCCTCCGCATCGAGGTCGTTCTTGCCTCGCTTGACGTACGGATCGACATAACCTGCCGGCATCAGCCGGGTATCGTGCCCGAGCCTAATAAACTCGCGTGCCCAATGATGAGCTGTTCCACAAGCCTCCATGCCGATCAGGCACGGCGAGAGCGATTGGAAAAATTCCAGCACCTCCGAACGATGAGGCTTCTTCCGGATGATTGCCTTGCCGGTCTCGTCGACCGCATGAACCTCAAAACATGTTTTGCAAGATCAAGACCGAATGTCATAGTAGGCATCTTGGATGGCTCCCTTTCAGTGAACCTGACAACGACTCGCTTTGGCACAGCAGATGCCGGTAGCGGACGCCATCCACGCCATCACTGTGGATGACACCCCATTCGCTACTTTTCGCCCTTGATCGGCAGTCGGTTATTGCAGTCATCTGCCCGGCCTGCGCTTGCTGTCTCACCCCTCGCATGCGAGGTGGCGGCTCGCGCTGACAGAGTCCCCTGTTCGGCTTCCGCACAGCCACTAGAAAACCACGACCTTTATCGGCGCGGCTAGGTTGTTAGACAGGATCGCGTCGATGTTGCTCGTGATTTAATCAACCGAGCGCGATTCCTGGCGCGCCGATCAGTTACTCTGCCCGACGCTGCGCCAGGCGACATCGCGATCCTCGACAACCTACCGGCCCGCAAAGGACGGCCATCAGAAAAGCCGTTGAGGCGACCGGCGCAACGTTCCTTTTCACCCTAACGCCCGACTTCAACCCGATCGAGAACGCTCTCGCCAAGCTCGGAGCGTTGCTCCGCGGGACTGGGTCGCACTTCCGATGATCTCTGGCGCGTCACCGGCAAGAGTCTCGACACCTCCACGTCGGTCAAATGCGCCGCTTACTTCTACTTCTACTTCTACTTCTGAGCCGTTGTGCCAACGATGCATGCTGATTGAAATCTGATCTAGCTTTCGGAAAGCCTCCCTCGCTCAAAACTTTGAATTGAAAGCTCGCTCAATAAGCGAGCTTAGGGTAGCCTTCCGCGGCCACGGCGTTGCAATATTCCCGATAAGCAGGGTGTCCGCCGCTGTAGCGCATGATCCGAGGCTTCTGTTTACCTTCGACATTGCGGTTGACTCCCGTCATCCAGGAGCCGACTTCGTTCATCAACTGACCTTGGCCGAGAGCGAGGACGTGATCTGTCCATTCCTTGACGGCGAGCGGCGTGGCCTCCATGCGGCTCAATCCTCGCTTGGTCGCAAACTGGATCACGTCCGTAATCCACTCAACGTTGTATTCCGCCGTTCGCGTGTAATTGCTGAGTCCAGCGTGCGGACCCATCGTCATCAAAAAATTGGGAAACCCTTCAACGAAGATGCCGAGGTAAGTCTGCGGGCCGTCCTCCCACACCTCCTTGAGACGCACGGCGTTAACTCCCCTAATATCAATTCGGTCGAAGGCACCCGTAATGGCATCGAAGCCAGTCGCAAATATAATGACATCGAACTCGCGTTCGCAGTCTGAAGTCCGGATGCCATGTGGAGTGATCCGCTCTATCGGTGTCTCGTTGACGTCAACCAGCTGGACATTCTGCTGATTGTAGACCTCGTAGTAGCCGCTCTCGAGCGGGATCCGGCGCGTACCAAAACCATGGTTCTTAGGGATCAGCTTCTCGGCGAGGATGGGATCGTTAACCCGTTCACGGATCTTACGTGCGGCAAAATCCGAAGCGAGGGCGTTGGCGGTGCGATCGGTCAGCATGTCGCTAAAATTCGCCTGCCATTGGCCGAAACCCGGGGTACGGTACAGCTTTTCCCAGAATGCTTCGCGGTCCTCGGGTGACACCTCCAACGTCTTACGCGGATCAGGCCCGTGAACGTAGCAGCCTGGCGTCTCGCGGCAGCGTGCCAGGATGTCTGGATAGCGAGAGCGGATGTCTTGCATTTCCTCCTTAGTGATCTTGCTATTGTTCAGCGGAAAGACCCAATTCGGAGTGCGTTGAAACACGGTCAAGTGGCCGACTATGTCAGCAATCGTCTGTATCGTCTGCACTGCGGTTGCGCCGGTCCCGATGATGCCGACCCGCTTACCCGCAAGATCGAGGCCTTCCTTCGGCCAGCGGTGGGTGTGGCAGGACTGACCGGCGAAGCTCTCGATGCCGGGAATAGTCGGCATCACAGACGCCGAAAGAACGCCGATCGCTGTGACAAGGAAGCGTGTCGAATGTCGTGCACCGCTCTCCAGCATTATGTCCCAGCTGCGTGTATCTTCACGCCAAAGCGCAGCGACAACACGGCTGTTGAACTGGATGTCGCGCCGCAGGTCAAATTTATCGGCGACATAGTTGAGATAGCGTTCCGTGTGGGGTTGAGCAGAAAAGTGTTCCTCCCACGTCCATTCCTCGAGAAGCTCTTTCGAGAATGAGTAGCCGTATGTCCAGCTTTCCGAGTCGAAACGTGCACCCGGATAGCGGTTCCAGTACCAGGTGCCGCCGACGGCGCTGCCGGTTTCAAAGGTCCGGACACGCAAGCCGAGCTCACGCAGCTTGTAAAGTTGATAGAGGCCAGCGACGCCCGCCCCGATGACGACCGCATCAAACTCCGTGCCGGTGCAGGTTCGTTCGTCTTCCCGAGCAGCTTGTCCATTCTTCATACTCGCCTCCGTTGTTTGTCGGGACCGATAAAACGCCAGCGATCTACTCCCTGAGCTGTCTTCGTCTATGGTAGCTTCCGCAGCATTGTGGTGCTCCGCTTTCCGAACCAGCCATGATTGGCGGATATATAAGTCAACATAGGAAGCCGATAACTTTCCTTCGGAGTTTTGCGCGCGTCGAGCCTATTCAGTAAAACCGCAGCTTAACTTCCATAGCGACGGATCCGGCAGGCGTCGTAGCCCACAGCTCGGCACCCGCCCCGCCATCGACCGGGCGTCCCGTGACCTCGAATGGCGCTGTATCGAACAATGGTGCGCGAGCGCGTTGCGTGAAGGAGGCAATCGTTCTGGTCGAATTTTTGTCGCGAGCAAGATCAATGAGACATTGCTGAGAATAGGGGCCGTGTATTACCAGGCCTGGATATCCCTCGTTGGTCGTCGCGTAACTTCGATCGTAGTGAATTCGATGCGCGTTGAAGGTTACGGCGGAATAGCGAAATAACGATACAGGATCCGTGACGATCTGTCGGGCCCATGGTAGCCCGGCGGGTGGTGTGCTTCGCTTCGGAATGCTACTTAGCTCTCCTGGCTTTACGGCGTCGCGAAACACGGTGTAACTTTCCTCAACAATCGCAAGACCACGTTGTGTAAATATACGTCGCGTCTGCGTAACAAAGATGAGGGGGCCCGTACTGCCAGAGCGCAAGGTGATGTCTGTCAGTTCCGTCTCACGTTTGAGCGATTCACCCACGAGAAGCGGATGATGAAACACAAGACTCGTGCCCGCGTACATGCGCCGTGGGAAGGGCATCTTGGGTATCACCCCACCAGATAGGGGAAGGCCATCGTCGCCTAGCGTCGCCTTGCGGGCGAATGAATGGAAATAGACTAAATGCCATCCAGGTGGAATCGCTTCACCGTTAGTAGGCACCGGCTCGTCTCGATCGAATGCAGCTACGAGCCCGAAGAGTGGCGCTCTCGAGGCTTCATCTTCCTCCTCAATCTTGGAACCTATGTATTTGCGCAAGCCATCAATGTCGATTTCGGAGGACATTATCGTGCTCTCAGTGATGAGGACGCGGACACGTCACTCGAGGAGTCAGCGAGAGCACATCCGGGCAACGTAAGGCAAGGCATAGCTTTCTCGAAGACGAGCCGGACGGGCATGCCGATATCGAGCTCTGTAGCCATTGGGGCATGCAGTCGCGCCAATATGCGTACACCTTCCTCTAGGTCAACGGTCACCAACGTGTATGGGAGATCGGACTCGTAACCTTCGTGAAACGAATGATGGGTGATCGTCCAACTGTGAATTGCGCCTTTGCCCGATGCTTCGACCCAATTGGTTTCGAATGAATAGCACGCATCGCATACAGGCCGGGGATAATGCCGGAGTTTCTTGCAGCGCGCGCATTCTTGAAGTCTCAGTTTTCCCTCGTTCAGGCTCTTCCAGTAAGGCATAGAGTCGGGCGTCGGCTCGGGGACTAGCTTCGAATAGATGCTTTCGGACATACTCTCAGCCTCTCCTCATGATCGCTAACGACCCGTCGCCCATGTCGCCGTACCCGGAGACAAGGCCCAGTTCGGCTCCACTTACCTGGGCTTTTCCGGCACTTCCCCTGAGCTGCCTTGCGAGTTCGACCACGTGGTTCATCCCGACCATGTGTGCTTGGGAAAGCAGGCCGCCATGGGTGTTGATCGGCAGGCTTCCGCCAAGCCTAATGGCGCCGCTCTCGACAAAGGGGCCGCCTTCGCCCTTCTTGCAGAAGCCGATATCTTCCAGCTGGCAAAGAACGACATAGGTAAAACAATCGTAGATCTCGGCTACCTGAATTTCCTGAGGCGTGACACCAGCCATCGCAAATGCCTTGGGCGAGGCCTTGGCAATGCCGAGACGTGTCATGTCGGGACGCTGAGTGATGGAGCTTGGAGATTCGGGATGTCCTTCAGCGATGCCCATAACCAGGATCGGCCTCTGACGCATATCTTTGCTGCGCTCGGCGGCGCTAACGACGATGGCAGCACCACCATCACTCTCGAGACTGCAGTCCAGCAACCGAAGCGGATCGGAGATCATGCGCGAGTTCTGGTGATCTTCAATAGTGATATGCTTCGTCATCATCGCATTGCCATTTAGGATGGCATTGTGACGCGTAGACACTGCGATCTCTCCAAGTTGGCGACTTGTCGTTCCGTAGAGCTGCATGTGCCGCCGCGCCATTGCAGCATAGAGCTGCGCTGGCGCAATTGCTCCGATCGGCATTTCGAATTCGCCGACAACCTTGAACTGCGGCATCTGCTGGACCCGTGTACCAATGCGACCGGCAGATGAACCGTTCCGGCCTATCGGAAGTAGTACATGGTTGCAGAGACCTGCACTGATCGCCAAAAGAGCTGCTTGTATTCCGGCAACGCAGCTTGCGCCTCCAAGAGGAGTGGTCGCCGAGAAACGAAGATCATCGATGCCAAGATTTGTTATGAAGTCCTCTGCTACGACCACCGAATTCGAATAGGGAATGATACCATCGATTTCTTTCGGCGACAGTCCGGCGTCGTCGATTGCTTTTAGAGAGGCCTCGAGTTGAAGAGCCAGAACGCTTTTTCCCGACTTGCGACTGTAACTGGTTTCGCCGATACCAGTTATGGCGATACGCTCACGAAGCGACATATGAGATCCTCTCGATCACAATTATTTTTAACTAACTGAAATCTGCGCCTTACACACATTCATCATTAGTTACTTCGATCCGGCTGCAAGCATGAGGACGGAGCATCGGCTCTAACTTTCCCTGGGTTCTCAACCTGTTGTGCGGGCGAAAGAATACGGGATGCCTTACTTGACCCAGCCATCAAAGAGAGTGAGAATGCCGTTTCTAACGAACGTTAGAATTATTGACTTGTGAAAGCAAGCCCCTGTCGGGCGGGCGCTGACTGATGATTTGATTTAAGAAGCGAAAACCTCGCACATCGAGCGCCGGTTCATGCGGTAGCTTTTGCAAGGAGCGCTTGGCGGAGGAGAATGCTCATGGATTTGAGCTATGGCCCCAGATACCTAGCGCTACGAGAAGAGGTGCGCGACTTCATAAAGCAATACGGCGATCAGTCGCCCCGTACAGGAGGCGGTCGTAAACGACCGGACAAGCGGGCGCTGGATTGGCAGCGCCTGCTTCTCCAGCGTGGATACTTCGCGCGCACCATTCCCAAGGAGTACGGCGGCTTCGGCCTTCCGCTAGACGTAATGGAATTGGCGATCATAGCAGACGAATTTTCGACGGCCGGTGTTTCTGCAGGCATCATGAATCAGGGAATCTCGATGCTTGTACCGACCCTTCTTGAGGTTGGATCCAGAGAGCAGTGCGCAAAATGGATCGGTCCGACCATCCGCGGCGAGGTCATCTGGTGTCAAGGATATTCCGAACCGGGGTCTGGTTCAGACTTGGCAGCTGTAAAAACACATGCGTATGTGGATGACGGTCGTTTTGTAATCAATGGTCAAAAAATCTGGACCAGTTCGGCGCACTTTGCTGACATGATGTTCCTGCTGTGCCGCACCGATGCAGATAAGGGCAAACACGGCGGACTTTCGTATCTCTTAATCCCAATGAGTGCCGAAGGAATCGAGGTCCGTCCACTCATAACAATGACCGGGCGAGCCGAATTTAACGAGACTTTCCTTACCAATGTGCGCGTTCCAATCGACCAGATCGTAATGCAGCGAGGCGATGGCTGGCACGTCGCTAACGTGACTTTGAAATACGAACGCCTTCTCCTTGGCGATCCCAATAAGCTCGCACATCGGCTTGCCCGGGTCATAGAGTTGATGAGAAGGACTTCTTTAATAGGTGTGCCGACAATTGAAATTCCGGAGTATCGCGATCGGCTTCTCAAGCTTCAAGGTGAAGTCCTTGCATCGAAATTCCACGGTCTTCGATTGCTGAGTGAGCAGTCCAGAGATGAAGAGTCGGGTGTCAGGCGCCTGATCGTAAAGCTAAACGGCACCATGATTGCCTACCGCTTGTCTTCGTTGGCCGTCGACGTGCTTGGTGCGGCAGGTCTGTCTTATGAGCCTAAAGGTGAAGCACTAGAAGACGATGAGGCAACGACTTGGCAGATCGACAACATGTACGATATCGGTCTGATCATCGGTGGTGGCTCGTCCAATATCCAAAGGAACATCATCGGAGAGCGCGGACTTGGTTTGCCCCGCGAGCCGACCGCGAATACAAAATCCGCCCAAAAGGTATGAGACATGGAGTTTGGTCTTAGCAACGAACAGCAGCTACTTGAGAGCTCGCTGCGCCGATTTCTGGAAGGAGAGCTCTCTATCGAGAGGTTGCGCAAGGTCGCCGGAATTGGCACCGGATTTGATGCAGCGCTGTGGGAGGGCTTGGTGGGACAGGGGATTGTGGGATTTCTGGTCCCGGAGCATTTCGGGGGCACCGGACTGGCGTTGCTGGACGCGGCAGTTGTTGCGGAAAGTCTCGGCTATCATGTTACGCCTCTACCGTTTCTGGCCAGCGTCGTGATGGCGCCGCTTACGTTGATGTCTTTTGGCAGCGAGGCGCAGCAAGCGGAATGGCTTCCCAAGATAGCGAGCGGCGAAGTTAAAATGAGTATGGCGTTCGTGGACGGAGCCGGGCAAACAGGATGCAATTCAGCATGGCTGAAAGGCAACATGCTTAGTGGCCATTTGACCGGAGTGCTCGACGCTGGAGCCGCATCTCACGTCCTCGTGCTCTTAACTGATGGTCGGGCAGCACTTGTTGACGCTCATGATACAGGGGTCACTGTTGACGTGCATGCAAGCATTGATCGGACTCGGCCTATATCCAGCTACGCTTTCAGTGGAGCTAAAGCAATCATTCTAGATGCAGCTGCCGATGCACACGAAGCTGCGACCCGTGTTATTGATGCGGGAAGACTGGTCCTCGCCGCAGATACCCTAGGAGCTGCGCAGTTCATGTTCGACCGAGCTCTCGATTATTCGAAAGAGAGGGTTCAATTCGATCGCGCCATCGGTTCCTTTCAGGCTGTCAAGCATACAATTGCAGATCTAGCGACAATGTTAGAACCTTGTCGCGCGCTGGTATGGTACGCCGCCTATGCGCAAGATGCATTGCCTGAGGAAGCTCGCATTATGGCCCTGCATGCCAAGGCTCATGTGAGCGAAGTCGGCAGGGAAGTTGCTCGTCTGACCACGGAACTGCATGGGGGCATGGGATTCACCGACCTGCTCGGACTGCACTACTGGTTCAAGCGCATCGCATTTGACCGTCAGATCTTGGGAGCGCCTGAGTATTGTCGGCGAGAAGCTGCAAAGGTGCAGGGTTGGCTGGTAGCGTAATTAATCTCAAATCTGGCATTCGGTTCTGCCGGCACCTGGCCGCAAGTCCTCAAACGCATGGGAGGCAAGCTGATCACCCATCAACTTGTACAGCATTGGGAAACGGACCTGATCACCTTCATCCCAGATGGATAGACGACTCTTTTCTGATTTGGGCCGAATTGCGTAACTCTTGTGCCGCTGCGCTTAAGAAGGGCTTTCCGCGTGGATAGTTATCGTTGAAGGCTGTCCGTATAAGCTAGATCAAGATCCCTGCTTTGTTCGCCTCAGCCAATCGCGATCGTGCAATGATGCCGAATCCTGAGAGGGTGCTCGTCGATCCCACGAAAAATCTACATGCCGCATTCGATCTCCGTCCATCCCTGCAAGGTCTGATCGATCATAAACGAGAGCAAAAGATGAACTCTGAATTGTGTGACAAACTCGGCATAGAGTTTCCCCTGTTTGCATTCACCCACTGCCGTGACGTAGTTGCGGCAGTAACCAACGCAGGAGGCTTTGGGGTCCTCGGTGCTGTCGGTTTAACACCGAAAAGTCTTGAGATCGAAATGGACTGGATCGACAAGAACGTTCAGGGAAAGCCGTATGGTATCGACCTGCTCATTCCAACGAGGATGGAAGATAAAGCAGGAACTCTGACCGACGATCAGCTGCGCCATCACATCCCGATTGGTCACCGTAAGTTTGTCGAAGAGCTTCTCGATCGGCATGGAATCGACTCCACTGATTTGTGGAATGGCGAGTACGACGGCCGCTCATCGGACAACTTGCGAGAGGCAGGTGCCCTACAGCTGATTGACGTTGCTTTTAGGCACCCGATCAAGCTCTTCGTAAACGCATTGGGTGTGCCGCCAAAATCGGTGATGGAGCGCGCTCGGGAAAAGGGCATCATGGTCGGTGCGCTCACTGGGGCGAAGGAACATGCTGTTAAGCACGCGCAAGCTGGGGTCGATATTCTGGTCGCCGCCGGCGGAGAGGCGGGAGGGCATTGCGGAGAGGTCGCGACGATGGTGCTGGTTCCGGAAGTGCTTGAAGCGATCGAAGATTATAAGGATATCTATGTCTTGGCGGCGGGCGGCATTGCGACCGGCCGACAGATGGCGGCCTGCATGGCCATGGGGGCTGCGGGTGCATGGACCGGCTCCGTGTGGCTGACGACAAGCGAAGCGGAGACGACCCCTACCGTAAAGGCCAAGATGCTGAAGGCAACTTCACGACACACTGTTCGCTCTCGAAGTCGGACAGGCAAGCCCACACGCCAATTGCGGTCGGCGTGGTCGGATGCCTGGGCTAGCAAAGATGCACCTGATCCTCTCTCAATGCCGTTGCAAGGACTGCTAAGTCGCCCCCCGTTCGCGAAGGTCGACAAACTCGCGGCCGGCGGGCACTGTGGAGCACAAGAGCTCGCTTCATACTTCGTCGGTCAAGCGGTGGGTCTCATGAACACTGAGCAGCCAGCGCGATCTGTTGTTCTCGATTTCAAGCAAGACTTCGTTGAGGCAGTTGCACGCTTATCGGCCACCTTAAACGAGTGAAGCATCACATCTCGACAAATTTTTACAAATTTGCGCCGCTATCTCGCCTCTCGATTGGACCACAGAACTTCGAAGTCGTGTGCCACTGAATGAGTATAGCCATGACCTAGATTGGAGATTGACCTGTGAATGCTGATCAGCCGGCCTCAATTATCGAGGGACTCCGCGAGCGATTGTTGATTTCGCTTTTCCACCGTTGGTTAGAATTGACCTTGATCGACATTAGTTCGGAGGAATTAACACTCGAAATCCCTTGGCGTGACGAGATTGTGTCCAATCCAAAACTATGCATAGCGCATGGCGGAGTTATCGCAGCTTTGATCGATCTGACAGGATTGTACACTGTGATCGCGTTTGGAAGGACGGCGTAAGCAACCGTCAATATACAGGTAGACTTTCATAGGCCTGCGACTCCGGGTCAACTGCGCGCTATTGTCGACCAATAAGCTCGGACGCCAGATTAGCGTTGCTGAAACACGTATTTTAGACACCGATGGTGCAATGCTGAGCAGCGGCCGCGGAACATATGTCGGATAGACGGGCGGCCACGATGCTAACGTTTCCAGAGTCTGTTTCGTTCGGACGACTAGGGTTGGTCTTCCGGGTAAGGCGCGCGTTAGCTTCAGAGGCTCGGGGCGACAACGGAGAGCACCATGCATGAGCAAGGCGCTGTCTGCGAGTTACGAGATTGCGTTGTGGCTTCAGTTGCAGAGGGCATTTTGCGTCGAAGCGCGCTAAACGGTTCCGTGTCAGCTCGTCGAGAGCAATTCGCTAGATGGCGCTAATGATTATGGCCGGGACTTCCAGGCCTCGGCCAGTTGGCGGGTACAAGCGGTCAGGCCATGAGGAGGCCTGCGCGGCCACGATTCTTGAAGCAGTCAAAGCAACGCCGGACATCACGCTGTTTTAACTGCGGGGTAGCCCCGCGCGGCAGACTTCTCGCGACCGCACATTCCGCGGACAAAGACCGTTCTTGCATTTTGAAAAGTGACCGAGCTGGTTCGAGGGCGGCCCGATCTGATCCCGTTCGGTCTTCATCGATTAGACCCGGCAAGGGCGCCAAAATGGCTTGCCTTCAAGGCTGCGCCTCCGGCTTGGCATTCCGTACAGCGGTTGGAGAAACACGCCCTTCAGCGGCGGGACATAGCTATCAGGCAGGGGCGCGCCCATGTTGCTAAATGGGTTGATAAACCGATACTGGTTCCTGGTCTGCGCCAAGCAACTGCTCTGCCCACCGCTAAGCTCAGCGACTCAAGTTATCCCTCACCAATGCGCCAGCATACAAACGACCGGCATCAGAAAGAACGTCGAGGCGACCGGCGCCACACGCCCTCTCCGAGCTCCAGCACGCAGGACTGTCAGCGTTCAGGCCGTCTTTCAGACCCGCGATCTCCAAAGGGTTCGTATGATTGTTTGGGTATGGCTTCTCCACTCAATCCTCCAACTACTCGCTCGAATTTGTCCAAACGTGCGGCTCGCAGCATCAAGGGCAAACGATGCGCTGCTTCGCTGCCGATCGCGACGATATCACGGCTCGGTAAAAGCCTAGATGCCAGATTTCCATACCAACCACCAACCGATGCTGGAGAAGTTTTGAATTTGACTACGATACCATCAGACAATGTGTGAAGAGTGAGGATCTGCTGGGCCCGCAAAATACTTCCGTGACCTGGCTTCAAATCCAAAACTTCCAGCTTAACGGAACATTTCCAGGGCTAGGATACTCGCCTGTCCTGTTAACATCTCGGCGCCTCGAATAGTCTTCTGCGCGACAATCGAGCTGATGCGAGATCATTATCTTGCTGACGTAGACCGGGCATAGGGGAGGTGAACAAACGGCGCGCGCCTAGAGTTCCAATCTTTAGCAAGTGTTAGCGGAATTTCCGCCTAACATATTGGCAACTGCGAGAAGCAAGCCTGAAACTCAACGAGCAGCTGATTTCGGATGCGGACATTACCGCCTCAGATGAAGCGGAATATCGCTTGGCAGATGATCGTGACCGAATGCAAACTTGCTCTGTAGGCGGGGCTGTAGAACGGCAGGGTCTCAACAATAATAAGGCGCTCGACTTATCTAAATGGTCGCTTACCTCGATCTCGACGTGCCATTGTAAAATCGTTTGTCGACGAATTTTGGTCGATGGCGTGGTGTCTATTTAGCTTTATGCATGTAATTATGCTCCGTGAGCTCCTGCCGGTTTGGTGGACGGCTAGTTAAGCTAATCCCAGCTTTCGCTCGAACTCAACGGGCTGACGTATCCGATTGGCGAATGGAGTCGGTTCGTGTTGTAGAACCGTTCGATGCAATTGAACACATCTGCCTTTGCCGCATTCTTCGTGCGGTAGATTTTTCGAGCGATGCGCTCCGTTTTCAGCGACGAGAAGAAGCTCTCGATGGCCGCATTGTCCCAGACGTTTCCAGACCGGCTCATGCTGCACGTGTTCGCTGTCGGCCATCAAGCGCTGGAACTGGTCGCTGACATATTGGCTGCCGCGAAGACGCTGCTTAAGAGACGTGCATTACCCGTCTGGACATATATTTGCTCATCAAAAAAATTCAGAACGACTTCGATGTGGTTAAGGATGTGCCTCGTGCTGTCGCTTCGCGCAGCATTGCGTGAGCTACCAAGACCAGGAGCGATCCATCCTTCTCGACCTCCGATTTGATAAGGAAAACGGGCATGGCTTACTTTTTTCCTCCATCGACCGTGACCTGCTCCCCCGAAGCGGCGCTCAATTTTCTTATTTTTGGGTTCTGTTCTCGATTGAAGAAACGGTCCATGCGCAAAAGCATGTTTACGGAAGAGCAGATGGTCAAGGTGTTAAAGGAGCACGCTGCCGGGATGTCGACGAGCGATCTGTGCCGCAAGCACGGGATCAGCGACGCGGCGTTCTATAAGAGGCGGTCGCGCTATAGCGGGATGGATATCTCAAGGCCCGCGAGCTGGAGGCGTTATCGGAATAGAACTGTAGACTCAAGAAGTTCCTGTCGTAGACGGTGTTGGCCGCCTCGACGCTGAAGGATATGCTGGCAGAGAATTTCTGACGCCCAGTTTGCAGAGAAGAGCTATGACATTGTTGATCGATAAGAAGGACTACTCGTAGCGGCGAGCCTGTAGGCTGGTCGGTCTGCAGCCGAAGACCTTCACGCCTCGACTCAGCGACGATGGTCCGTTGCAGACGCGACTGTTAGATCAGGCTGCCAGCGGGTGACGCGTTGGCTACAGTCTCTCGGGCCACTATTGGCCCGACGAAGAACCCGGATCAATCGGACGAAGCTGCACCGGCTCTGCGAGGGGAGCGGTCGAGTGTGCGCAAGCGTGGGACCCGCAAGCGGGCACTGGCCACGAGGGCACGGATGAAGATTCCCGCAGGATCGGAACGACCTGGGCTGGTCACTCGATACCGTATGGATACGCTGTCCAGCGCCCGATGGCTATGTATCCTGACTTTCGTGCACGAGTTCACGGCGGAATGTCTTGGCCTGTTCGTCGGCACCTCGCTCACGGCGTTACGCGTCCTTCGTGAGCTTAGCCGGATTATCGAGGGCCACGGTTGCCCACGCACGATCGTCAATGACAACGGCACCGAGTTTACTTAGAACGCGATCCTGACCCGGCGGGCGGCGCATGGGATCGAATGACATTACGTCGCTTCCGGCAAGCGATGGGCTCTATCGAGCGCTTCAATGGCCGCCTGCGCGACGAGTGCCTGAACAAGCACCTGTTCGTCAACGTCAACGAGGCTCGCCAGATCATCGAGGAATGGAGGATCGACGACAATACCGACCGGCCGCACACGAGCCTCAACGGGCTCACGCCGATCGAATTTGCAATTCGCCCCAACAGGGGCCAAACCCAGAACGGACTCTACTTATGAACGGGGGCAAATCGGGGAGCAGGTCACAGCGTTGTTGTTTCGATTATTCTCATGATACGGTCTCGTATATCTCAAACGGAGTGATAATGCCTCGACATTCATTGCAGATAAAATCTGCTAACAAGAAGTCCAATCGGAAGTCGGGGGGCGGCCGACCAACGAAAACTGCTGCTAAAGAACGAGATTTGCGTTTACTTGAGGTTGCGGCACGATTGTTTTTAGAAAGAGGTTTCGATGCGACATCGATCGATGCGGTTGCTGAGGCTGCACGCGTTAGTAAGCCGACTGTATATGGCCAGTACCGAGACAAGCGCGGCCTCTTTGAGGCGGTCCTTCGCCGGGAGATCAAACGATGGCTCGCTCCGATGGCATCGGCTGCAGAATTTGAATTCGTAGCTACTGGCAAACGCTCATTTGAACAGCAACTATTCGATCTTGGTTGCCAGCTGATTTCCTTTACAAACGGAACTTCCACCCGTGCTACAGCCCGCGTGATGTATTCTCAGGCCCACAATTTTCCGGATATCGCTGACCTTGGATATCGTGATGGCTGGCTCAAAGCTGTTGACAACATTGCTAAGATATTTGAAAGGCTCGCTGCAAGAGGCGACATCAAACTTGCTCACTCTTCAGTGGTGGCGGAAACTTTTCTCCATATCGCAATCGGCCCCGCATCACGTTCGGCTCTTCACAATCAACCGGTTAATGCGAAACTACAGAAGGCGCGCTTTAAAATTGCGCTACGGATCTTTTTAGACGGTTTGGATTGGAATTGACGTAAGCCATTCAGCGAAACAAGCGCTTACTATCCGCTTAAAAACACATCTTTGGATGCAAGCATTGCGGTTAGCGTGCCGCAAGGCCATTTGGCCTAAGATGCCTCGATAAGAATACGCTTTGACGCTTTCTCACTCCGCTGTGCAATGATGCTCAGGCGATCCGACAGGCTCGAAACTTCTTGGTCGCCCACCCCTCGAAAAACCTCGCGCCGATAAGCCTTTCTTAAACGGTTCAAATTCGCGAGCTTTATTCGTCCTGTATCTGTTAATCGAATGAGGACAACGCGCGCGTCAGTGGAAGACGGTGATTTTGAAACAAGACCTCGAGACTCAAGCTGCCGCGCTGATGAGGTGACAAAGGAAGGGTCACAGCTCATTGCCGACGCTATTTCTTTCACGGGGATGCCAGACCCCTCTTGCTGTTCTAGTACAAGCAGCAGCATCCACTGGGGACCTGAGATGTCTAACCGCTTGCCACATTCGGAAAACAGTGTCCGCAAATTTCCTTCGATCGATAGTATACTTTGAAGCATGTTCATGAGCGGATCTTTATCGGGCATGTTCTAGCCATTTTTTCTATGCCCCCGGCCGGGCATGGCCGAGGGCACTTGGAGATTACAAAGATTTATCCTCCTTTTCTCGCTAGAAGCTACGCAGAATTTGCACGGCCCCATTGTAAAGATTCTGATCTTTCAGCTCGTACACTGAGCCACTAGGCTTTCCAGCGGCACCCGTACCAATGGTTTGATATGTTCCGCTGAAATTTTGATCGAGCCTGCTGTAAGTAAACTGAGCTGAGATCGTGAGATTCTTGACAGGAGTCCAAGCTGTTCGGGTACCAATCTGTGCCAAATTAAGGTCAAAGTTGCCTGACGCGTTTAACACGCCAGCCCGAGCCGCAGCTGCCGAGCTTGAATTTGTTCCCGGCCCACCGGCTGGAAATGTACCATCGTTAGAGAATGCGGCCATCATCAGCGCGTTGCCATCCCCGTATTCGATATGGCTGTAGTTGCCGAAGATCGAAGTTCTCCAAGCCGGGCTCCAATAGTGCTCGTAGAACGCGCTGACCTCCCAGCCTTTACTTTGAATAATTCCCGTTCCTGGCGCGTAAACGCCATCAAGCACGTAGCCAAACCCAAGCCCTCCATCTCTAAAGGCCGCGTAGCGACCGCCACCAGCGGTATCGGTCGTGCCGCCAAAAAGGTACTTAGCCGCGCCCTGCGCATATGACGCTTCAACTTTCAAGCTGTCGCCGGCACCTGTCGGCAAATCCTTGAATTCGACGGCTCCAGTAACTGCAAATCCATATGATTCGTCTGGATGCCCTGTGCTCTCGTTAGAACCGTAGAAGCCCGACGTGATTTGATGCATCGCAGCACCGAAGTGCAGAGATCCCCAAGCCTGATCGAGGCGTATGTTTCCGACCACGTCAGGAATATGATTGCCGCCGTAAGAATTTCCCAAGAACGTGTTAGAAGCCGACCCATAGAAATTTGGTACAAAGCTCGAAGCGCCTGGACCCACGATGTACGTAGCCGTATTCCACAGGCCCGCGTTTCGATAAGCCGACGCGTTCTCTAGCGAAATGGTGGCGGAAACACCGTTACCGAAGTTTGCGGTGTATGAGATCTGTGGGATGCCAGTTGCGTTATTTGAACCGCCATTAAATCCCGAAGAAATCCACGGCTTCGACAGAGCCCATTGCGGATCAAATTGTGACACAGCCTTGCCGAAGGTGAAACCGGCGAACTGAATGAACGCGAAATCCATTTCTACAAAACCGCCTGCAATCGACTCACGGTTCTGAGAGAAGTCAAATTGCATATTCGCGTAGGTGCGCAGAACGCCATACTCTGTAGCCGTTCGAGTGTCAGTCGTGACATTGACCCGTTCTCGCGACCAGAAATAATCCTTCGTCCATAGATTGTTGCCGTTGGCGCCCCCTTGCCAATAGGGCGCGTCGTAGTTTGCACTATAGACGCCAACGTCCAAGCGAATGGCGCCCCCTATTTTAATACATGTGTCGGTGCCAGGGATGTAATAGAAACCCGCACCGTATAGCGAGCAAACCTTCACGTATTCGACCGCTTTCGCCTTCACCGGAAGATCGGCAGCAGATGCCATGCTGCAAGGTAGTAGCGCTGCTGTAGAAACAAGAACGATTGTTTTGAACTTCATATTTCCCTCCAAGAATTATGCCACTGTTTCGGCCCGGCACCAAAGAGCGATGCGCCTTGGCCGGTCAGTCTCGCAAGCACATTAGAGGGACTTGTTAGGCTGCGTTCAACTGTCGTGCGTAGCACTGACAACTATAAATCTCATTCGTGGCGCAATAAGCACGAGCATTTATATATTAATTACTTAATGAAGTTGAATGCATTTTTTAGAGCGATATTCTGACAGTAGTGGCTCGATCGGTTTGGGGTGAGTATCAAATCGCAGCGCGATTTCGAATCAATCGCTTCTACCGAACACAATGAAGTCGATACCAGTTCGCTCGCTCCTAAGGTCGTCTTCATTTAGGTCGGGGGCACCCCACCAAAGACAAACGTCATCGCTCAAATTCTTTGCCCTTCAACAAGGTGATGCAATGAGCTCGCGGACCGCTCTCATAAGGATTCGTATCGTCTGGTGAGACGTAGGCAAGTTACGGACGTTCTCGTACGGGCTGGCAAGGTTTCAGGACCGGCCTAGCCCCGGCCAAACGTTCTCCATGAAGATCGAAGATCAGTAGTTGAAGACCGATGCAATCGGATTGACGAGCCTAGCTCGCCATCGTGCCGACGATCTAAGCTTGCGGCTTGCGACAAGCCCGGAGGGGAATAATCACGCCAAGCGCGCTGGTTTCGACAATCGCGAATTCAACTGCCGTCCAGTTAGAGCGTTACCTCGCGGCCTGTATAAGTCCCGGGCAGAATTGCAGTGGTGGCAACATGGAATTGGGTGGGATCTTACAAGAACGGAGAGCTATCTGCGCCGACTTCGTCTCCTATGCGTGAAGCGCTCGCCCGTCACAAGGGCACAAGAAAAAGCGGCGGAAGTCTAGGCATCTCTCGGTCCTATCTTTATCGTAAGCTGAGTGAGATGGACCCGACATGGGTTGCTATTTCCAGCAAGGATTGGCGCATCGAGATAACGCAATCAAGTTGCGTTGTGTGGGAGACAATGAAATGTCGCAATCAGATTTTTCATGCATCGACATGAATTGAATCGTAGAGGGCGACACTGATCCTTTTGACCATTCGGGATACCGCTTCGCACCGGCATACGGATTGCATCATATGCATCCGCGTGGCGAAAACTCAACGCGCGAATATAAAGCATTACCCTCGGGCGCTCTCGAGAAAATACAATGCGCAGAAATGAATGGTTGATTCGATAAGGGTGTCGCGCACAGCGCTCTATCAATCCTTGGCGGGTGCCTAACGATACCCTCCATCGTGACGGCGCAGGAACGCTGGTCGATGCGACCGGACATATACATTCTGAGGTTAGCCGCAGGCGGAGCGACGGACTCCTTATCGCGCATTTTCTATAAGAGCCTTGGCGAGGTTACTGGCCAGCAGATGGTCGTCGCGAACCGGGCCGATGCAGGCGGAGACGGATCCGTCAAAGCTTTGGGAGTGACGACCAAAACGCGTAGTCCCATTCTTCACGACGTCTCCGCGATCAATAAGATTCTGCCGGTCTTCGAATTGACATCATGGGCCGCGCTATGCGGACCCGCCAAGTTGCCGCCGAGCCTTGTCACCACTCAACGAATACGCCAGGAAGGTCCTGACGGACCCCGACATCGTCAGGAAGTTCACCGACATTGGCGCTGTTGCATGGCCGACATCCTCTGAAGAGGTCACGAAGGCGCGCGATCTTGAGGAGCAACGGCTGCTTCCAGTAATCAAGGCGGCGGGTATATTGCCGACCTAGCCCGCAGCATTTCCCTCAAGCGATCCGATTGTAGACGCCCTGCCCCGTCGCGACGAGCTGACCGCTAGGTTGGCTCTCCGCGACGATGGAGGCGAAATATATCCGTTTGCAATGCTTCGATATCCGCCCGATTTCGCGGATTATTGTATCTCCGGCACCTGATCTGCCGATGAAGTTGCAATTCAGGGAAACCGTCACAGCCTTCGGTGGCGTGGCGTTGTCCGGATCAGACACCGCCCAGAGGCCGGCTGTATCGAGCATCGCCATCAGAACGCCGCTATGCACGGTGCCGTGCCTGTTGAGGTGCTGAGGTCCGATCTCGATCTCGAACGTCGCCTCGCCCGCGGAGCTCTCGGTGCGACGCATTCCAAGAACGTCGCCGAAATGGAAGCCGTCCGAAAGCTGCCCGCCCAGCGTCTCATTCAAATGAGTTGCCATCAATCGTCTCCGCTACGCGCGATTTAATCATTGCCTGCGGACACATCGCGATTTTTGGCGACGATAGCGCGACGGGTTGGAGCATATGCCGACGTTCCATACGTCTGAAAAAGCGCATAAGTTACATCGTGGTGATGAGCCATGCCGCCGCGGAAAATGCGTTCCAGCGGGCCATCCGGATATCCCAGCCCGAGCTTGCAAGTGAGATCCATGTCTGCGCGAGTGGCGAGACCTTCGTCCAGGAAACGAAGGGCGGCATTGTATTTCGGCAAAACCAGGCGGTTGATGATGCGGCCGATCTGGTCGGATGACACAACGACCTCGAGTCCTGCTGCCTTGAACATGTCGATCGCCGCGGCCACCGCCCCATCCGACGCTCCCACCGGGCGCACCAATTCGATCAGCGCCGACGGCGCATCGTCGCCGTTGCGATAGCGGGCAAAGCCAAGCACGTTGCTGTGCTTGCAGTCGTCGCCGATATGCTCGGCCAGGCTTTCATTGCCAAGTTCGATCAGGATCGCGCTGCGGGCATCATCCGCCTTGAACGGCACGCCGCTGAGGATGAAAATCTTCGCATTGGCCTCGTGCGAGGCATTCTGCAGGAAAGTGTCGCCGTCCGGAAAGGAGCGGCTCGACCCGTTCTGATTGATGGCATAGGTCATCGGCTCAGGCTCCAAACATCGCGTTGCCTTCGTAATTGAAGAAGCCACGCCCGGACTTGCGTCCGAGCAGGCCGGCGGCGACCATGCGGCTCAGCAGCGGCGGCGTCGCCGCGCGCGGATCGAGCGTGATCGGATAGAACGCTTCGCAGAGGCGGACCTGGGTATCGAGGCCGATCAGGTCGATCAGCTCCAGCGGGCCCATCTTGTAGCCAAGGCCCACCTTGATCGCCTTATCCACATCCTCGGCACTGGCGACGCCGGCTTCCACGGCGCGGATGGCGTCGTTGTTGAACGGCACCAGCAGCGCATTGAGGATAAAGCCCGGCTTGTCCTGGGTCTTCACCGGAATCTGACCGCATGACTTGGTCCAGTCCCATGCAGTCTGGAACGTCTCGTCCGAGGTGAGAATGCCCGGCGACATTTCGATCAGCTTCATGAGCTGCGCCGGCAGGCAGAAATGCATGCCGACCACGCGCTCCGGACGCTTCGAGCCCGAGGCGATCTGGGTGATCGACAAAGTCGAGGTGTTCGACGCAAAGATCGTGTCGTCGGAGCACGCCTCGTCGAGGCGCTTCATCAGGTCGCGCTTGACGCTGAGGTCTTCGAAGATCGCCTCGATCACCATGTCGCAGGCGCCGAGCTCACCGATATCGGTGGTGTGCGACATATTGTCGATGATCTCATCGCGCTTGGCCTGCTCCAGCTTGCCGCGCGCCACCGACTTGTCGAGGAACGCCGCCGACTGCTTGCCGGCCTTTTCCAGCGCATCGCCCTTCATGTCGAAGGAGATGGTGCGATAGCCGGCGCGGGCGGCGACCAGCGCAATGCCCGCCCCCATGGTGCCGGCGGCGCCGCAGACGCCGACTGTCTTGATGGTCTTGCTCATTTGGTTGCAAAGCTCCTGCCGATGAGCTGGCGGTGCACCTGGTTGGTGCCTTCCCAGATCTGAGTGATTTTGGCGTCGCGCATCAGCCGCTCGACGCGGAAGTCGCGGCAATAGCCGTAGCCGCCATGCATCTGCACGGCGTCGGTGGCGGCGCGCATCGCGAGATCGGATCCGCGCATCTTGGCCATGGAGGCCTCGACGCTAAAATCCATGGCGCCGCTGTCGATGAGATGCGCGAGATGTTCGAGCCAGCAATCGGCCATCGCGAGATCGGTGGCGAGATCGGCCAGCATGAACTGGTTGCCCTGGAAATCGACGATGCGGCGGCCCGACTGCTTGCGCTCGTTCATATATCCGACCATGTCCTTGAACGCGGCCATGGCAATGCCGAGCGAATGCGCGCCGATGCTCGGGCGCGAACGGTTCAGCGACGCCAGCAGGATGCGCAGGCCATCGCCGGGCTTGCCGATCAGATTGGCTTTTGGCACGCGCACGCCGTTAAAACGCAGCGCCGCGGTGGACGAGGCGCGATGGCCCATCTTGTCTTCCAGGCGCACCACCTCGAAGCCCGGTGCGCCCTTTTCCAGGATCAGCACCGAGATCGACTTCTTGGCGTCCTCGATGCCTGCGAATTTTCCGAACAGCAGGATGCGGTCGGCGACATCGCCCGAGGTGATGAAGATTTTCGAGCCGTCGATGACGATCTCGTCGCCGTCTTCGGTGAAGCGGGTCTTCATCCCGGTGGCATCGGAGCCAGCGGCTTCCTCGGTGATCGCCAGCGAAGCGAGGCCGCCTTCGGCGATGCAGGGCAACAGGCGCGCGCGCTGCTCGTCGGTGCCGAATTCGATCAGCGGCTTCATGGCATGAAAGTTGGTGGCATAGATGATGCCGGTGGAGGCGCAAGCCTCGGCGATCCGCTTCACCACCGCGAGATACAGGCGGAACGACATGCCGGTGCCGCCGAACTGCTCCGGAATGAAGATGGTGTTGAGGCCGAGCGCATTGATTGCCTCGACATTCGCCCAGGGAAATTCGCCGCTCTCGTCGAATTTCGCCGCATTGGGCGCGATCACATCGGCGCAAAGCCTGTCCACCTGGGAGATAATGAGGCTTTCGCTCTCATCCCAGGAGCGATTGCGTTCAAGCTGTTCGAAGACCAACATCAGTGATTAATCCCTTGTCCGCCGTCGATATAGATCGTCTCACCTGTCAGGAAAGCGATGTTCTCGGCGTAAAGCGCGCCAACAAGACGCGCAACTTCCTGAGCAGAGCCGGCGCGGCCCGCCGGCACACGTCGCTTCAGCCATGACTGGACTTTGTCGCTAGCGAGGAAATCCCGGTTGAGATCGGTTTCGATATAGCCAGGAGCCACATCGAGCACACGAATGCCGTCACGCGCCCATTCGGCGGCAAGGCAGCGCGTGATAGCGCCGACCGCAGCTTTTGAAGCGCAGTAAGCAAGATTGTCGACCACCGCGAGCTTATCGAAGAACGAACCGATATTGACGATCAGGCTGTCGCCCTGCGCCTTCAGATGTGGATAGGCCTCGCGGCACGACACCATCACCGCAGAGGCATTCAGGCGCATGGTGCTCTCGAATTCGGCCAGCGACAGCTCCGCGCTACGCCTGCCTTCATGGGCGCCGGCATTGTTGACCAGGCCGATGATCGGACCATGAGCTGCCACTTTCGCGATCGCGGCCGCAATGGCCGCTTCGTCGGTCATGTCGCAGGCATAGCCGATACCAACCGCGCTGGCACCGCTGCGCGAGAAGCCAACCACCGCAAAACCGCGGCGGTCGAGCTCGAGCGCAATGGCCTCGCCAATGCCACGGCTGGCGCCGGTGACGATGATCTGGGGCTTACTCATCCTTGAAATTCGCTTTTCTCTTTTCGGTGAAAGCCGTCATGCCCTCCGCCGCATCGGCGGTGCCGAATGCAAGCGTGGAGAGATCGGCTTCGATCTTGAGACCTTCCAGCACCGGCACGTCGAGCGCGCGCGACACCGCCTCGCGGGCGAATTGCTGCGCCAGCAGGCTATAGCCGGAGAATTCATGCGCGAAGGCGAGTGCCGCATCCACCGCATTGCCTTCCACCAGGCGATGCACGAGGCCGATGCGCTGCGCCTCTTCGGCGGCGACCGTGCGGCCGGTCATGATCATCTCCATGGCGCGGGCTTCGCCGATCACGCGCGGCAGACGTTGCGTGCCGCCATAGCCGGGGATCAAGCCGAGCTTGATCTCGGGCAGGCCGAGCTTGGCATTCGGCGTCGCCACGCGGAACGTGCAGGCCAGCGCCAGTTCGAGGCCGCCGCCGAAGGCGAAGCCGTTGATGGCCGCGACCGAGGCGAAAGGCAGCCGGTCGAGCTTGGCAAAGGTCGCCTGCCCCATCTCGGCGCCGCGCTTGCAATCGATCATGGATCGACCGCCGAGTTCCTTGATATCCGCGCCGGCGCAGAACGCCTTTTCGCCGGCGCCGGTAACGATGAGAGCGCGGACCTTCCAGTCCGCGACCTCGGTGAGTGCTTCGGAAATTTCCTTCAGCACCGTGAACGACAGCGCATTGAGCGCTTCCGGCCGATTGAGCCGCAGCAGCGCGCAGTCTTCCAGCTTTGTCAACTCAACCGGCATCGTCTTACTTTCCGAACTTGGAGGCGTCGGGCTTACGCTTGCCGGCGAAGGAGGCCGACATTTCCTTGCTTTCTTCCGTCTCAAGATACGGACGCAGCAGGAGATCGTGCGAAACGCGGGCGAGACCGGACACGCCGCCATGACGGGCATTGAACGCGCCCTTGATCGAGGCGAGTGCGAACGGGCCGCGATCGGCGATTTCGAGCGCGAATTTGCGGGTTTCTTCCTTCAGCTTGTCGTCGGGCACGACCTTGTTGATGAGGCCGATTTCGAGCGCTTCCTTGGCCGAGATCTTCGGATTGGCGAACCACATCTCCTTGGCCTTCTTCTTGCCGACGAGATCTTCCAGATACCAGGTGCCGTAGCCGGCATCGAAAGAACCCATCATCGGACCGACCTGGCGGAAGGTCGCGCTTTCCTTGGCGATGGTGAGATCGCACACCACCTGCAGCACGTTGCCGCCGCCGACGGCAAAACCGTTGACGCTGGCGATGACCGGCTTTTGCAGGCGATCGATCGACTCATACATTTCGAGGGTCGGCAGCACGCCGGCATAGAGCATGGACTTTTCCATGCCGTCCTTGCGGCCGCCGATGCAGAAGAACTTGTCGCCGGCGCCGGTGATGACAATCACGCGGGTGCGCGTCTCGCGGCGGATCTCGTTGATGCAATCGCGGATCTCGTGACACATGTCCACGGTGAACATGTTGCCATCGTCCGGACGGTTCAGCGTGATGGTGCCGATCGGGCCGTCTTCTTCGTACAGGATGGTGCTGAAGCTCATGGGAGTTTCCTTTCGGTTTTTATTGAGGGGACGAGCCATTCAGCTCGCGTAAAACGTCGTTGGTGTGTTCGCCCAGACGAGGCGGAGCGTGGCGCGGGACATTGGGCACGCCATCGAAGACGATGCCCGTTCCCACCTGCGGAACGACACGGCCATCAGCGGCTGTCATTCGATAGAACAGACCACGCTGATGGAGGGTTTCATCGGTCACGACCTGATCGACCCGATTGATCGGGCCGGCCGGCACACGCGCCTCTGCGAACAACGGCAGCCAATGCGCACGCGGCTTCTCGCGCAGGATTGCGGCGATCTGCGCAACAATCTCATCACGATTTTCGCGGCGCTCCATATTGCTGCTGCGGCCTTCGAGCAAGGCCTGTTCGGGCTGACCGACAGCCGCCCAGAAGCGCTGCCAGAGATTGTCGTTGCCGAGGCCGAGGGTGATCGGATCATCCGCAGTCTCGAAAGCCTGATAGATCGCGATCACGCTATCGCGGCCGCCGGAACGAGTGGGCACGGTGCCGGAGCCGAGATAGGGCATGATCCGGCAGGACAGAAAGCGCGTCATAGAATCGACCAGCGCAACATCGACCACATGGCCCTTCCCTGTGCGCTGCCGGTCGAACAATGCCGCGATGGCTCCGAAGGCCGCGTCCTGGCCAGCGAGCATGTCGGCCGCGGGTGCGCCGACTTTCTGCGCCTCGCGGCCGGCCTCGCCAGTGACATCCATGATGCCCGAATAGCCTTCGGCGATCAGGTCGTAGCAAGTCCAGTCGGCGCGCTCGCCCGCGATGCCGAAACCAGTGATCGAGACATAGATCAGATCTTCTCGGAGAGCGCGCAGTGTCGCGACGTCGAGCTTGAGCTTGCGGGTGACGCGCGGCGACATGTTGACCACGACGACATCCGCGGTCTTGATCAATCGGTGCAGCACATCGAGCCCTTCCGGGCTGGAATAATCCAAGGCCACGCTCTTCTTATTGCGATTGACCGAGGCAAACCAAAGCGCTTCGCCGTCGAGAAAAGGAGGCCCCCATGCACGCGCGTCGTCACCGCCATTGGGACGCTCGACCTCGAGCACCTCGGCGCCCATGTCTGCCAGCAGCATGGTGGCCGAAGGGCCGGCGATCGACGTCGTGAGATCGACGATGCGGACGCCGTCGAGCATGCTGTAGCCACTGCCCGACTGGACCAGTGGCAGGGCATCCGCGGGAATCGCCTTGGCTTTCATTCCAGTGGTCACTGCGCTTCCCCGTTACCGATCCATCACGATGACGGCCTTTCCGCGCACCTTGCCCTGCTCGATCAGCTCAAGCGCGAGCGGCAGCTCCTTGAACGGAAACTCCTTCATCACATGCGGCTTCACCGCACCGGACTGCCAGAGATCGAAGATCGCCTTCTGCACCTCGTCGATGCGCTCCGGTGTACGATCGCGGTAGTCGCTCCACTGCAGGCCGGTGACGGCGATGTTCTTCACGAGCAAATAATTGACCTTGAGTGTCGGGATCTCGCCGGCGGCAAAGCCGATGACGACGAGACGACCGCACCAGGCCAGCGCACGGATCGCGGCGGCGAAGAATTCGTCGCCGAGCGGATCGATCACCACATCGACGCCCTTGCCGCCGGTGACGGCATGCACCTGCGCCCGCAGACTCTCGCGCATGTTGGGCTGGGTGAGATCGATGATGTGATCGGCGCCGCTCTGGCGCACCAGCTCGGCTTCTTCCTCGTTGCGCACGGCGGCCAGTACGGTGGCGCCGAGGCCCTTGGCGAGTTGAACGGTGGCGAGGCCGATGCCGCCGGCGGCGCCGCCGACCAGCACGCTCTCGCCGCGCTTGAGATGACCGCGATCGATCAGCGCGAGATAGGCGGTCTGATAGACCAGGCCCATGGCTGCGGCCGCGGCGAAGTATAGGCCGTCCGGCATCCGGAACACCTGATGTTCGGCGACCACGGCCTGTTCGGCGAAGCCGCCATTCTCCACATGGCATAGCACGCGATCACCGGTGGCGACGCGGGTAACGCCTGCGCCGACGCCGAGCACCACGCCGGAAAAGTCCTTGCCCGGCGTGAACGGGCGCGGCGGCAGGATCTGATATTTGCCGGACACCACGAGCACGTCGGGAAAATTGATGCCGGCGGCGTGGATCCCGACATGGACCTGGCCCGGACCAGGCGCGAGGTCCGGCACAGTGTTGCACTGGAGCGATGACGGCGGACCGTGCTCGACGACTTGGAATGCGCGCATGGACGGTCCCCTTACTTGGACAGAATGGCGTCGGTGTCGGCACCGAGCGCGGGCGGCGACGATCGCTCGGCGCTGCGGAAGGTGGTGGAGATCGGCACCGGAATGGCCGGGATGGTGCGGCCGTTCACCGCGATCTTGCGGTCCAAGAGGCCACGCGCCTTCACATGCGGATCGGCGACCGCATCCTTCAGGCTGGCCACGATGGAGCAGCAGACATCCTTGCCCTCGAAGATCGCCATCCACTCAATGCTGGTCTTGCCGGCGATGATCTTGCCGACGGCATCGATGGCCGTCTTCCAGTCCGCATCGGGTGCGCGCATCGCGGCGGGCAATTCGATGGCGGTGCAGAAATTATCCCAGAACTTTTCTTCGATCGGCGCCGCGGCAAGATAGCGATCATCTTTGGTGCGATAGATCTGGTAACGTGGGCTTCCGCCGGTGACGAGCGCATCGCTGCCGCCCGGCCAATCATTGGCGGCGAAGCCGTTGCCGAGGCCCCAGTAAGCGAGGCCGAGCAGATTGTCGCCCATGGAGATGTCGATATAGCTGCCCTCGCCGGTGCGATCGCGCTTGCGCAGCGCCAGCAGGATATTGGTCATGGCCGGATAGGCGCCAGCGGCGAGATCGGCGATCAGCACGGGCGGAATGATCGGCGCGCCGGTACGGTCGGCGCTGAGGCCGAGAATGCCGGACTCGGCGAGATAATTGAGATCATGCGCGGCGATCATCGCCTTGGGGCCGGTCTGGCCCCAGCCGGTGACGGCGCAATAGATGATCTTCGGATTGATCGCCTTCATGGCCTCATAGCCGAGACCGAGGCGATCCATGACGCCGGGGCGGAACTGCTCGATCACCACATCGGCTTCCGCGATCAGCGGGCGCAGCCGCGCGATAGAGTCCTTCGCCTTGAGATCGATGGCGATGCTCTTCTTGCCCGCGTTGAGCAGCGCGAAATTGACGCTGTCGTCGCCGAATTTCGGCTCATAGCTGCGCATCTCGTCGCCGCGGCCGGGGCGCTCGATCTTAACTACGTGCGCGCCGGCCTCCGCCAACATAAGGCTGGCGAATGGTCCTGGTAGCAGCGTGCTGAAATCCAGGACCCGGATGTCGTCGAGCGGCGCATTGGAGACGCCGGGGGTCATGCCGAGCGCGCTTGGCGTCGAGCGTTAACGAAGGTCGGCGTGAGCTCGCCGCGCCTGACCTGGAGAACGAGCTCGCGCTTCAGGATCTTTCCGCTCGCAGTGAGGGGAAAATCCGCGACGGTGACGAAGTATTCGGGCATGTCGTACTTCGACAGCCCCTCGGTCTTCAGATGCTCAAGCATCTCGTCGGAAGAGACGCGACCCGAGACGGCGATGCAGACCCGCTCGCCCAATCTCTCATCGGCGACGGGAAATACCGCGACCCGTCCCGCCTCGGCATGCCGCAGCGCGATCGCCTCGATGTGCGAAGGATAGATGTTATGCCCGCCCCTTATGATGAGGTCCTTGAGGCGCCCTTCGATCCTAAGATTGCCGGCAGCATCGAGGATTCCGAGATCACCCGACAGAAACCAGCCATCGCTGTTGAAACTCGAGTCGGTTGCGGATTGGTTGCCGAAATAGCCCAGCATCAGAGCGGCGCCGCGCCCCGCGATTTGTCCGACCTCCCCGACGCCGACCTCCTTGTCGGCATCGCTCGGGTCGAAGAGCTTGATCCGATACGAACGCCCACCTCGGCCGCAGGACGCCAAGATGGTCTCCGCATCGTCGTTCGGGTGGGTGTATTGATGCGAGGAATTCTCGGTCATTCCGTAGACGTTCTGAGGGCGCACGCCCTGATCGACGAAGGATGCAGCCACGCTCGGCGGAATAGGAGCTCCCGCCATGTAGAAAGTCTTGACCCCACCGAGCGTTGAACGATTGCTCTGTCTTTGTTCCGCCAGGACGTCCATCGCGTGCGTTGGCACTCCAAGCACGTACGTGGCACCTGTCTTCTCCAACCAGTCGAGGCGGGAGACGTCCTTCGGCGGATCGCCCGTCACGAATTTTCCACCGACGAGAAGCCATTGCGCCACGCCAACCCAGGCAATGTGATGGGACAGCGGTGACAGCGACAGCAGCACCATGTCCCGGCCATGCTGCCAATCCCGAACGAGATCGCGCGCGTTTGCGAGCAGAGTATTGTGCGAATGCATCACGCATTTTGGTGCGCCCGTAGTCCCCGAAGTGAAGGCGAGATAGACGACCGCGTCCGGATCGGTCTTTGGCGCCGTATTGTTACCTGCCGGTCGCGGGAAGTTCGTCGGGGTGTAGACGACCTTTAATGACGGAATACGAACCAGAATGGCATCGAGATCGACTGTTTCTCGATCAGCACCCCACCCGTCCTCGACGAGGAATGCCTTGGCTCCCAAATTTCCTAGCAGGGTCGCGACCTCGCCGCAGGTATGGGTCTTGTGGACTGAAGGATTGCACGCGATCCCTTCCCGCGCGCAGGCGAGGAACATCACGATCGCCTCGACACGGTTGGACATCCACATCAACACTCGGTCACCGCCGCCGAGTCCATACTCGCGGAGATCCGCAGCGACGCCGTCGGCCCAGAGCTTCAGCTCCCTCCAAGTAAGAGAACGCGAGGCGTCCTGCACAGCAGTGTCCCTTGGCCGCTCCGTCGCATGATGAGACAGAAGATCGTAGAACGTGTCATCTCGCCAAAGCTGCTCTTCGTAGTAGCGTTTGGCGTGGGCCGGGTGGTGGAGTGTCAAATACGGCTTCATACATGCTCTCGCAATGCAGCACGGCTGTTAGGATGGCTGCGCCAATTCAGTAGCAACGCGCATGCCAATCGGGGGGCGCATTTCGGCTGCGCTGATATTGAACGATAATATGAGTTGACGGCGCCTCGATGGACCGGCTTGTGTTCTCGGAAAGCGCAGTTCCTGGCAGCGGAGCATGCGCCGCTGTCGAATAGTGTCTTCAACGAGGACATAGAGGAAATGCCGAAGACATCTCACACACCGATTACGGGCGTCGTCCTCTTCGACGCGGCCGGAAAAATTGTCACCTCCGCCGGCATCGGCGCGGATCAGCGGATCAAGTCGCTCGCTTCCGACGCGAGCTGGCTCGAGGAAGCGCGCGAACGCCGCATCACGATGCTCAACCTGGATCGCAGGACCTACGTGGTGCTGCTGATGCGCACCGCCCAGGGTGAAATCATGCTGATGAGCGAGACACCCGGCCAAGCTCTGCTGAACTTCATCTCCAGCGTCGATTTTGCATGGGAGGTGTTCGAACATCTGCTCACCGATCCGTTCGAAGCAATGACCGTGGTCGATGAGAAGGCTCGGCTCGTCTATCTACCCACGGTACATGAAGCGTTTTTCGGTTTGAAACCTGGAGAAGGCAACGGAAAGCCTGTCGAGGCCGTCATCGAGAACTCGCGCCTTCATGAGATCGTCGCGACAGGGAAATCTGATATCGGCGCGATCCAGCGTATGCGCGGATCGGAGCGGGTGGTGGCTCGCATTCCACTGAAACGAGACGGCAAGGTGATCGGCGCCATCGGGAGGGTGATGTTCAAGGGGCCCAAGCAGGTTGAGGCCCTGAGTCGAAGGATCGCCGCGCTCGAGGGTGACGTCGAATTCTACAAGCGAGAGAGTCAAGCGCTCCGCTCAAGAGCCTACGGACTCGAAGCCATTATCGGGACGAGCGCCGCGATCCAGCGACTTCGCACTCAGATCATCAAGGTTGCTCCGCTCGAGATACCCGTATTGATCAGGGGTGAGAGCGGCACCGGCAAGGAGCTGGTCGCCCATGCGCTGCATCAGTTGGGTCCCCGGCGGGATAATGCCATGGTCAATGTCAATGCTGCCGCTCTTCCTCCCACTCTGGTCGAGTCCGAACTTTTTGGGTACGAAGCAGGCTCGTTCACTGGCGCCGACAAAAAGGGGCGTAAAGGCAAGTTCGAGCAAGCTAACGGAGGAACGATCTTCCTCGATGAGATCGGGGACATGCCTCTTGAGGTGCAGGCCAAGCTGTTGCGTGTGCTGCAGGACCGCATCGTCGAGCGCATCGGTGGCGACAGTCCGCGGGAAGTCGATTTCCGGCTGGTGAGCGCGACCAACAAGGATCTTACGACTCTCGTCGAGAACGGTGGCTTCAGGCTGGATCTCTACTATCGCATTTCGCCAATCGTCATCGAGCTTCCGCCGCTTCGTGACCGTCTCGAGGACATCTCCGCCCTCGCCGAAAAGTTCCTGCGCGACATCGCATACCGGCATGCCCGTCCCGTTCCCGAGTTCGGTCCCGACGCGATTGCGCAACTTGTTGATCGGGCTTGGCCGGGCAACGTACGGCAGCTTCAGCACGAAGTCGAACGTGCGTTCGCGTTCTGCGACGGAGACACGATAACGACGTCAGATCTTTCTGATGTGCCTCGTCGTGTCTCCGCAGTCGTCCCCCCGATAGCGGCGGAGGAGCAGCCGGCCCGGGAGCTCAAGGACATCGTGGCGGATGTTCAGAGTGAGGAGATTAGGGAGGCGCTCGCTGCATGCAACGGCAATAAGAAGAAGGCCGCCGAACTGCTCGGTATCTCACGCTCCTTCCTCTACAAAAAGCTCGCCGAGATGGACCGGACGGACTGACCGTCCGGTCCGCATTCGCGTCACTTCTTCAGCAGCGGGCATTCGCTTTCCGAAAGCGGTCGGTATGCCTGCTCGGCCGGGATCGTCGATACGACGTTCATGAGGTCCCACTCGCCTTTCGATTGCGAGGGCTTCTTCGCCTGAAGCAGATACATGTCGCGCATCATCCGACCATCGTCTCGAATCGATCCATTCTTCGTCATGAAGTCGTTCACCGGCAGCTTTTTCATCGCTACCACAACAGCCTTGGCTTCGTCGGTACCCGCAGCCTTGACTGCCTTGAGGTAGTGCAGGGCCGCGCTGTAGATGCCGGCCTGGAAGGACGTTGGAGGCTTGCCGTTGTGGCGCTCCGCGAAGCGCTTCGAGAACGCCCTGGTGTCCTCATTCTGATCCCAGTAGAAGGCTTCGGTGAAGAGCAAGCCCTGTGCGGTCTTGAGGCCGAGCGTGTGGATGTCGGTGAGCAGGACAAGCATTCCTGCGAGTTTCTGCCCACCATCCACGACGCCGAACTCCGAAGCCGTCTTGATAGCGTTTATGGTATCAGCGCCGGCATTGGCGAGGCCGATCACTTCCGACTTTGACGATTGAGCCTGCAGCAGGAACGACGAGAAGTCCGACGAATTGAGCGGCGCGCGCACCGATCCGACGACCTTTCCTCCCTTTTTCTTGACAACGGCTGCGGTATCCTGCTCGAGCGAGTGGCCGAACGCATAGTCGGCCGTCAGGAAGAACCAGCTATCGCCGCCACCGCGTGACATGACGGCGCTCGCGGTGCCGTTGGCGAGTGCGTAGGTGTCGTAGACCCAATGCATTCCGAGGGGCGAGCAGGATTTCCCCGTCAAGACGGTCGAGCCCGCCGAAGTCGTGATTGCGATCCGGTTCTTCTCCTGCGTGATCCCCTGAACCGCAAGGGCGACGGCCGAGTTGCCGAGGCCCATGATGACGTCGACATTTTCCGTATCGTACCAGCGCCGCGCAACTGCGAGACCTACATCGGCCTTGTTCTGCAGATCGCCAGCGATCACCTCGATCTTCTTGCCGGCCACCGTGCCACCGAAGTCCTCCACCGCCATCCTTACTGCAACGGCGTCTCCCGGCCCCTGAATATCGGCATAAGGCCCGGACATGTCATCAAGGACACCGATCTTCACAACATCGGCGGAGATCTGCGCTGTAGCGGCGCAAGGCATGCTGAGTAGCAGTGCGGTGGCAAATATTGTTGGATATCTCATTTTCAGTCCCTCCCATTATTGCTCGGAACAAATGAGCAAGACCGATGCCACGCAATTCTTCAGACGGAGCGGCGCCGATTTCTCGATCTGCGGGAGCGCGAGTGACCGCATCAAAGACACGTGTGTTCTACGAATACACTCCTTTCAAGCATGGGCATCGATGGATGAAGACGCGGCGGGCGCGCTCCGTTGGCATAAGCCTTGCTGCCCGTACGGCTCTATCGGGAGGAACGAGCCAAGATGCAAAAACCACGTGGGATGTATTTCGAGGATTTCGAGATCGGGCAGACGCTGGTTACGCCAGCCCGCACCATAACGTCGACTGACATCGTCAACTTTGCGTGCCTGTCCGGCGACTTCAACGAGGTGCACACGAATTTCGAATACTGCAAGACGACGCAATTTGGCGAGCCCATCGCCCATGGGCCGCTGATCTATGCCGTAGCCGGAGGCCTGACTTATGCGAGCGGCATTAATGACGGGACATTGCTCGCATTGCTTGAAATCAAGAGCTGGAAAATGCTGGCGCCCGTGAAGCATGGCGACACGATCCAGGTGCACGCCACCGTGACTGACATCCGCCCCTCCAGCAAGCCGGACCGCGGGGCCGTCACCTTGGATCGCAAGATCCGAAATCAGTCCGGAGAGGACGTGCAGCAGATGATCGCCACACTACTGTATCGACGTCGCCCAGGATAATGTGAATCCGGTCGTCTGCCACACGGCAGACGACCGCTTTTCGTCATTCAGATCTCAAGCCGGCCGATCGGATGACGTCGCCCCACATCTTCGTTTCGTCTGCCAGCAGGGTTCCGAGCTCGCGCGGTCCTCCCGATAGCACGGTTACGCCTCGCTCCTTCATTTTCGCGCGTAGTGCTGGGTCTTCCAGGGCGACGCGGAGCGCTGCAGCGAGCCTCTCGACGATGGGCGACGGTGTGCCGGCTCGCACGAACAAGGCCTGCCAGAAGACGCTGCGGAAACCAGGCAGCAGACGCGCGACGGACGGCGCATCCGGGAACAGCGAGATCGGCTCTGCCGACGTCACCGCGAGAACACGGGCCGCCTTTTGCTCCACGACCGGGATGACGTCCTGAGGGGTCGCAAACGTGGCGTCTAGGCGACCGGCGATTATGTCGACGACCGCTGGCGCTGCGCCCCGATAGGGGATGTGAGCGAGTTGCACGCCAGCGCGACGGTTGAACATCTCAAGTATGAGATGATTGACGGATCCGTTGCCAGAACTGGCGACGTTCAGCTGCCCCGGCTTGGCCTTTGCGAGCGCAACGAACTCATCAAGCGTTTTTGCCGGCACGCCACTGCTGACCATCAGTACGAATGGCGACTCGCACATCAGGCCGACCGGCGAGAGCTCGTTCATCGGATCTTTTGGAGTCCAGCCCGGCTGCAATGTCGGATTAATCGCAAGGCTGGGTGTCCCCAAGAGTACAGTATAGCCATCTGGATCGGACTGAGCCACGGCGGTCGAAGCGACGCCTGTCGCGGCACCCGTCTTATTCTCGATAATGATCGGCTGGCCGAGATCGCGGCTCATCCTCTCGGCCACGAGCCGGGTCGTGACGTCGGTGAGGCCTCCAGCCGCATAGCCGACCACGAAACGGATCGGCCTGTCTGGGTAAGAGGCCTGGGCTGCTGCCGGCGCGACATGGACTGTCACAGCGTAAAGCAGACTCAAGAGCGCTGAAGCTCCACGTATACTTGTCATCCGCATGATATTCCTCCCCTTTCGTTTCCCGTACTCAAAGACCCATTTCCTTCGCCACGACGTTCCTCAGAATGTCGCTGGTACCGCCACCGATCGGGCCCAGCCGGGTGTCGCGGAATATCCGCTGCATGTCCCCGGCGACGTATCCGCTGCCGGCAAAGATAGACATGCCCAAATCGGCCACTTTCCAGGCATTTTCCGCCGCCACCGTCTTGGCGATCGCCGTATCGGCCACGGCGTCGATGCCGGCGTCCAGCTTCGCGGCGGTACGAAAGGTCGTGGCACGGGCGGATTCCGTCAGCATCCTCATTTCGGCGAGACGATGTGCGATGACCTGATATTGGTGCAGAGACTTTCCGAAGGCCGAGCGCTCCATGGCGAACGACTTGGCAATCTCCACAACCTTTAATGCTTGTCCACCACTCGCGGCGGCGAGCACGATGCGTTCGAGATTGAGGCCACGCATCAACAGCTTCCAGCCCTTGTTTTCCTCACCGAGCAGGTTCCGCTTCGGCACGCGCACGTCGTCGAAGAAGACCTCGTTGATCAAGGTCGTCCTGCTTCCCAGAGGATCCAGGTTGCGAACTTCGATACCAGCGGATTTCGCATCGACGAGAAACATGCTGAGCCCGTGGCGTCCGGCTCCCGGATCGGTCTTGGCGCTCACCACCATGAGATCGGCCACATGGGCGTTGGTGATGAAAACTTTCTGACCGCGAATGACGTAGTCGTCGCCGTCGCGGATGGCCCGTGTCCTGATGCCGGCTGCGTCCGAACCGCCGGACGGTTCGGTATAGCAGATCGCCATCTTCACCTTACCTGCGATGATCTCCGGAATGTAGGCACGCTTATGCTCCTCGCTCGCGCCGTGGCGCAGTGCCGCCCCACCGTAGATCGTGGGCCCCAGATAGGCGGTCGAAAGCCCCTTGTGATAGTAGGCGAGAGCCTCGAGCAACACGACCAGGTCCATGAATGAGCAATTGGTGCCTCCATGTTCCTCCTCGAACGGAAGCGCAAACCAGCCGGCTCTGGCCAGTTCGAGATGCGCCTCATCCGGGTAAGCGGATCGCGCTTCATGATCGTCGATCGCAGAGGCGGGAAATATCCGCTCCAGAAGCCGAAGAACATTGTCCCTCATCAGCACCTGGTCGGTCGAAAATCCGAATGTATCGTATGGCATGACTAATCCTTCTTCAGCGCCGGTCACGGCCCAAGAGCAGCGTGCAATGCGACGACATGATGCCGCCCTCGCTATGGATGAGCGCGAGGTCGCGCTTTGCGACCTGACGAGCGCCACATTCACCACGCAGCTGCCGAACGGCCTCGATAACCCCGAACAAACCTCCCGCGGCGCCTGCGTGAGCGTGCGACAGCATCCCGCCGTGAGTATTGATGGGGAGCTTTGCGTCGAACGCGGCATGTCCTTCTGCAAAATGCAGGCCCGCCTCGCCGCGCCCGCAGAGGCCGACTTCCTCTGCCTCGATGATCGGCACGATGCTGAAACAATCGTACAGTTCGGCGAAATCGACATCGTCTGGACTCACGCCCGCCATGTCATATGCGATCTTGCTCGACACGGAAGCACCGAACTCCGTCAGGCTGGGAGCGGCGATGAGATGCTCATGCGTGTGGTGCTCACCAAGCCCGAACAGCCACGCCGGTGCCTTGCGTTGATCTTTCGCCAGATCCGGATGAGCAACGACGATCGCGCCGCCCGCATCCGAGATCAGACAGCAGTCGAGTACGCCAAGCGGATCGGATATCCGCTTGGCAGCGAGCACGTCCGAGACCTCGATGGGTGTACGCATATGAGCATTCGGGTGTAGCGCCGCGTGTCTGCGCGACTGCACCGCGACTGCTGCCATCTGCTCGGAGGTGATGCCATATTCATGCATGTAGCGATTGGCGACGAGGCCGTAGAGCGAGGGGATGAAGGCTCCGTAGGGAGCCTCGAAATAGGGATGGCCGACCGCGGCCAGTGCCGAGACCGCCTGATCGCGCGACAGACCGGTCGCTCTGTTCTCGCCGGCACAGATGAGAATGGCGCGTGCACGACCGGCCGCAATGGCGGCCGCCGCGTGCCCGATCATAGCCGCTGGCGACGCGCCCCCGACAACGATGGACGCGCACAGATTTGGCTTGAGGCCGAGATATTCAGCCAGGACTGATCCCAGCATGAAATACGGTTCGGTAAAGGAATAGGCCGTAAAAAGACCGTCGATATCCGCAGGGCGCAAACCGGCATCTTCGATGGCCCGCTTTGCGGCTTGTGCGTTCAAACCAAGGCCGGTCATGTGCGGAACTTTACCGATCTCGGACTCGCCTACGCCGACGATCACCGCGCTGTTTCTGAGACTGTCCCCCATCTAACCGTTCCCAACCAATTCGAATTGCGGCATGACGCCGTCGACTCTTCGTTCGAAAGTCACGCGAACGGCATCGCCGATACGCCAGTTCAGGGCTCCGTCACCGACAAGATTGGTGATCATCCGCGGTCCCTCTTCAAGATCAATCAGGGCGAGCACGTAAGGCACCATGTCTTTGTACTCCGGCGATGGAGCGCGCCGGACCACGGTCGCCGCGTAGATCGTTCCGCGGCCGCTCGCGCGTGACCACTCCGCCTGATCCGACCAGCAGACTGGACAGAGGTGGCGCGCCGGAAACCGAGCGGCTCCGCAGCCCTTACACTTTTGCAGGGCCAATTCCTCTTTCTCGGCGGACCGCCAATACTCCGCGGCATCCGCATTGGCGAAAGGCATAGGAAGTGCAGCCGCCCTCATTGACCGGACCTCCGGCGGCGCGCGTTCTTAACGAACGTTTCCTTTTCGGACGCGGCTTTGAAGTCCGGCGCGCGGCGCGCCGACAGCGCAGACAGCCCCTCCTGAAACGACTGGCTGGTGAAAACGAGTGATTGCCCAAGGTTCTCGAAGGCCATCATGTCGTCGAGGGAACTTTCGAATGTTCGCCCCATCAACCACTTCGCAAGACCGATGGCCTCGACTGGCCCGTCCGCGAGTTGATGCGCTCGCTTGATCCCTTCAATGTCGAGCTGCTCGTCTGCGAACACCGCCGCAGCGATCCCGTTCTCGACTGCCTGACGTCCCGTCCACGTGGCATTCTCGAAGATGAATGTCTTTGCGCGCGCCATTCCGATTAGCCGTGGGAGATTGTACATCACTCCTATGTCGGGAAGGACGCCCAGACGAAAGAAACCGGCCATGAACCGGGCGCTCTCAGAGGCAAGAATGACGTCTCCCGTCAGCGCGAGTCCGAACCCTCCTCCGACAGCGAAGCCGTTGACACCGACGACGAGCGGCTTCCGGAGACGGATCATGGTCGTGAGCCACTGCGCGGTTCTATTGAACCGCGAGTGCGTGGACCATGGATCGATCTCGTTCTTGAGCATCGGGAGATCACCACCGGCGCAGAAGGATCTGCCGCTTCCCGTCAGATACACGGCGCGGCAGTCGACGTCGGCATCAAGGTCCGCGAAGACCGTCGCGACGGCCTCCCGCATCACCTGCGTCATCGAATTTCGATTCTCGTCGTTCGTGAGTCGAACGATGGCTACCGCGCCATCGCGCGTCACTGTTACTGGTTGCATGTCGTGCTCCGTGATGAGTTTATTTTGCGTCAGGCCGCGGAGTCGCCTTGAATTGGCGACCGCCATCCACGACGAGATCGGTCCCGTTCACATATCTGGCCGCAGGCGACACGAGATAAGCGACGGCGGCGGCAATCTCCTCGACCTCGCCGAAGCGACCGACCGGAACGCGAGCGAGTTCAGCTGCAGCACGATCGGTGTCTTCATGAATCCGCTTCGTGCCTTCCGTATCGGCGATCGGCCCTGGAGCCACCGTGTTCGAAATGATGTTCTTCGGAGCCCATTCGATCGCCAGCGTCCGCATCAGCGACTGGATACCGGCCTTCGCAGCGGCGGCCGGCGCACAGCCCGGCCATCCACCCCATGCATAGGCCGTGATAATGCTGACGATCCGTCCCACATGAGGCGATTTCGACAGGTGCGGAAAGGCGGCATGACAGCAATTGAAGGTGCCGTTCAGATCGATATCGACAACGGTGCGCCAACCGTTTGGAGACAGATCTTCGGTGGGACAGGCAAAATTGCCGGCAGCGTTGTTGACAAGGATATCGAGGCCGCCAAATTTCTCGACCGACTGATCGACAGCTCGCTTGACCGAGCCATGATCCCGAACATCGCAAACGATACCAAGTGCGCGGACACCGGCCTCTGACAATTCCGCGCACGCTTTGTCCAGAACCTCCTGCCGCCTGCTTGCGATCGTCACATTCGCGCCGAGCGCGCCGAGGGTTTTTGCGATGCCGAAGCCGATACCTGTTCCGCCCCCTGTGACGAAGGCTGACGTGCCCTCGAGTATTCCCAATCCGAAGATGGATGCGTTCTTCTCGTTCATTGCCGCCCTGATCCTTTGTTTATGCCGGACATGGACTGCAAGGCACGTACCAATCGGAAAATCAGATACGGAACGCCGACAAGATGGCTCTGCGGCAGCGAAGATGTCCTAGCGGCGGACATAATCGGATCTGCGTGTAGCTGGAGCGGACATCCGCCGCATCGCCGTCGCGTAGCGGATTGACGCCGGCCCGTGATCGGCAGTGGCATGCATCTTGCGGAATGAATGCGTCGACCGCCACGCCAAAGCGTGCGCGGATTCGGTATGAGTTGCCAGCAAAGAGCAGAGAATATGAAGATGGAAACGGCCAAGCCAAATGGTCCGCTGCACGGACTGAAGATCGTCGACCTGACTGCGGTTATCATGGGGCCTTATGCCATGCAGATCCTGTCCGACTTCGGCGCGGAGATTATCAAGATCGAAGCGCCGGAAGGTGACATCATGCGGCATGTCGGCAAAAATGGCGACCGCGGCATGGGCCCCATTCACATAGCGCTCAACCGCGGCAAGCGATTGGTCGCCCTCGACCTCAAGACGTCGGCGGGCCGCGAAGCGCTGAGCAAGATCGTCGCCAGCGCGGACGCTTTTGTCCACGCCATGCGGCCGCAAGCTATCCAACGACTGGGGCTCGACTACGAAAGCGTGCGCGCGTTCAATGAAAAGATCGTTTATTGCGGTGCCTACGGCTTTTCGCAGGACGGTCCCTATCGGGACGATCCGGCTTACGACGACATGATCCAGGGTCTGTGCGGAATCGCCGATCTGGGCTCGAAGCTCGCGGGCGAACCACGCTTTTTTCCAACCGTCATCGCCGACAAAGTCTGCGGACTGACGCTTGCCCACTCGCTTCTCGCTGCGCTGATCGGACGTGAACGCACGGGTACAGGTCAGAAGATCGAGGTCCCTATGTTCGAGACCATGGTCTCGTTTCTCCTCGTTGAACATCTTGGCGACCGCACATTCGGCGAGAACGAACAGCCAGGCTATGCGCGCGTACTCTCTCAATTGCGCAAGCCGCATCGCACGGCAGACGGCTATGTCTGCGCATTGCCGTACAACGACAAGAACTGGCGCGACTTCTTCAGAATAGTCGATCGCCCCGATCTGCTGACCGATCCAAGGTTTGCAAGCCAGAACGCGCGCAGCCAGAATTATGAGGTTCTGTACACGCTTCTGGGATCCTTGCTCGCCGAACGGCCGACCGATTACTGGCTGACTCACCTCCGGGCCGCGAGCATCCCCGTAGCCCCGGTACTCGGACTGGCTGAGCTGATCGACGATCCGCATCTGCGCGCAGTCGAAATGTTCAAAACCGTCGAGCACCCGAGCGAAGGCAGGATCATGGCGGTACGTTCTCCTATCCAGTTTTCGGCAACCCCGACCCGCATCGGGAAGCCGGCAGGCCCTGTCGGTGCTGACACACGGGCCGTCCTGCTCGATCACGGCTATACCGAGCGCGAGATTGATGTGCTGGCAACGGAAGGCGCCGTGCGGATCGCATGACGCCCTCCTTCGGCGCGGAACATTCAGTCAAGTTTCGCGCCGGACTGCCGAACAGCTTCCTTCCATCGCACGCTCTCTTCCTTCGCGATCGTCGCCATGCGCGCACCGTCAATCGTCTGCGGGCGAATACCCAAAGTGTCAAAGCGCTCCAGAAGTTTCGGGTCCTTCATCGCGGTCTGCACGGAGGCATAGATGCGCGCGGTCAGATCGTCCGGTGTCGAGGCGGGCACCACGATGCCATACCAGGCCTCGTTCGTAATCGCGCCGAAGCCCTGCTCTACGGCGGTCGGAACATCCGGCAGTTGTTTCACCCTCTCGGACGACGTGACGGCAACGAGTTTTATTGCCCCCTTCGCTTGTTGTGCGATCATCGCCGGGATGCCATCGATCAGGACATCGACCTCACCCGCCATCAGGGCCTGCAAAGCCGGACCATTCCCGCGATACGGTACATGGATTGATTTCACACCGGCATCGGTCTTCAAAAGCTCGCTCATCAGATGCCCCGTCGTTCCGACGCCCGGTGACGCCGTCCGCACGTCGGAGCGCTTCTTCATCAGATCGACAAGTTGCTTCAGGTCGGAGATATTCAGGCGCGGATTGACTGCGACACCGCTCGGCATAAGGCCGACGATGCCGACCATCTTGAAATCCTTGTCCGGATCGAAGCCGGTGGAGGCGTACAGCCATCTGTTGATTGACAGGATGCCCGGTGTGACGACGAGCAAGGTTTGCCCGTCACCGGCCGCCTGAGCCGCCACCGCTGCTCCGACATTGCCCCCGGCGCCTGTCTTGTTCTCGACGACTACGGGAACACCGGTCGCATTCTTCAGCGCGTCTGCGAAGGCGCGACCGAGCAGGTCGGTCTGTCCGGCTGCGGGGAACGGTACGATCATTCGCAACGGACCGTTCGGCCAAAATTGTGCATGCGCGGTCGTTGTTGCCACGACGAGCGTCGCTACCGTCATCAGCGATCTAAGGATCTTCATCTGCGTCTCTCCCTCTCGGTGCCCGCCTGTTCTTCGTGTCTGGCGGTCACCTCTTTGAGCAAGCGACATGCCAGCAAACCAAGCTAGGCGAACTGCGCCCGGTCTGTCCCGCAGGCCAAAGAATGTGTTCGCACGGAACACATGGTGTCTTCGCTACATCCATTTCTCCTCAGATTCCCGCAGCGGGCTATCCGGCACACGCTCTGCGCTGACACGCAGCGCTTGCGGCACGCTCCTTGCTATTCAAGCGGAGAGACCGCGGCCTTTGAATGCAGCGCGTCATCGAACCGGGAGAGAGACATGAAAGTGCCAAGGGCGGCAGCCGATTCCGACGTGCTGAGCGGGTGCGTCTTCATGACGATAGGAACGGCGGCGATCGTGGCCGGGCGCAATTATGAATTGGGCTCACTTTCGCGGATGGGGCCAGGATTCTTCCCGCTCTTGCTGGGCGGACTTCTGTTCATCATCGGTGCGGTGATTGCCGGCAGGGGTTTGGTGTCTCCCCGCGCCACTTTTGCTGTCGAACGTTTCCTGCCGATCTTCGCCATCGCCGGTGCGCTTGTCGCCTTCGGCTTGACGATCCCCCGCTTCGGCTTCGCCGCCGCCATTGCAATCGCGTGTGCCATTGCAATGGTGGCCACAAACCGGTCGTCGGTCCTTGAGCGCGTGGTGCTGCCGATTGCGCTCTGCGTGTTCTGCTCGCTTGTCTTTATCCGCGGTATCGGTCTTGCCGTGCCGCTGTTCAAATGGTGAATGGATCATGCTCGACAATCTCTTGACGGGTCTGTCCATCGCGACGACGTTCTCCAATCTGGGTTTCGCGTTCGTTGGATGTCTTCTCGGCACGTTGATCGGTGTGCTGCCGGGTATCGGTCCTGTGGCCACGATGGCCATGCTGCTACCAATCACATACGGCCTTACCCCGATCGCGGCACTCATTATGCTGGCGGGCATCTATTACGGCTCGCAATATGGAGGATCCACAACAGCGATCCTGCTGAACCTTCCCGGCGAATCCAGCTCGGTCGTGACCGCTTTGGATGGCCATGCGATGGCCCGGAAGGGCCGCGCCGGCACGGCCCTCGCCATCGCTGCGATCGGCTCATTTGTCGCCGGATGCGTCGGAACGCTCGCGCTCGCCGCGTTTGGTCCCCTGCTCGCCGGCGTCGCGCAACACTTCGGCGCGCCGGAATATTTCTCTCTGATGCTCTTTGGTCTGGTATGCGCGACGCTGTTGGCCTCGGGCGATTTCCTGAAGGCGGTGGCCATGGTCATCGTCGGCTTGCTGATGGGGATCGTCGGCACCGACGTCAACTCAGGTGCCTCACGCTTCACTTTCGGGGCCGCCAACCTCTCCGAAGGAATCGACTTCGTCGTGGTCGCGCTTGCGTTTTTCGGCCTGGCCGAAGTCATCGGCAATCTGATCAGGCAAGGCGACGAGCAGGCGTCCGTTAGCAGCGTCGGCAAACTGATGCCTACGCGCGCGGATTTGCGTCAGGCAACGCCAGCCATCTTGCGGGGGACAGTCCTGGGCAGCTTGCTTGGATTGCTCCCCGGCGGCGGTGCCGTTCTGAGTTCCTTCGCGTCCTACATGTTGGAGAAGCGGATCGCTGCGAATCCCAGCAGGTTCGGGCGCGGCGCGATCGAAGGCGTGGCCGGACCGGAATCGGCCAACAATGCTGGCGCTCAAACCTCGTTCATTCCGCTGCTGACCCTCGGCATTCCCTCCAATGCTGTGATGGCTCTCATGATGGGCGCGATGATGATCCAGGGAATCTCTCCGGGATCAGCCGTCATGACGACGAACCCGACGCTGTTCTGGGGAATGGTCGCGAGCATGTGGATCGGAAATCTGATGCTTCTGATCATAAACCTGCCGCTCGTCGGCCTCTGGGTAAGGCTCTTGGCAGTGCCTTATCGGGTTCTTTTTCCCTGCATCGTCGTCTTCTGTTGCGTCGGTCTCTTCAGTCTCAATTACAGTCCGTTCGACATGTATCTGGCCGCAGGGTTGTCCGTCGCGGGATATATACTCGGCCGCCTCGGTTGCGAAGCAGCGCCGCTCATCCTCGGCTTCATTCTCGGCCCGTTGCTGGAAGAGAATATGCGCCGCTCTCTGCTTCTGTCACAAGGCGACGCCATGATTTTTCTGCAGAGGCCAATTAGCGCCGCCTTCCTGCTGATAAGTGTGATCCTCTGTTCGTTACTGTTGCTCACGTCGGCGCGGAAACATCGTGCGGAGGCGTTCCAGGAGTGAGTCCAAAACGGAATACTACCTGCCTTGCTTGAGGGGCGGGTGAGCACCAGATCTCACGGAGCCATGACGGCGACAGCTCCCAAATTAGGAAATAACGCTACGGGTTACAATGTGAATAGGCTACGTTGCCCTCACTTCCACCCTATCGATATGAAAGCCTTCATGGTTGAATGGTCTACCCGGCCGGGACGCGCCGACTGGTGGAATAGGGGCGGGTATCGGAAAGCGAGTTCGCTATTCGGCCTTTCGTACCGGAGCCAAATTGCAAAGGGATATCGAACCACGGATTTCCTAACTCAAAGATGCTCGACCTTGATATCGGATCTTGGTCGCTAATACAAGTTTCATTGCTGTCAACCTTATTTGCAGTACTGGCCGGTCTCTTGGTAAAGCTTGCGCTGGTAAAAACTTGGCAGCATGAGGTGTCCGCACGCGTGTATGGGCAGCACTCGCGTGATCGAAGCGTTGACCGATTAATCGAACGTTTGTTAGAATGGCGCTTGTTAGCACCGAGAACTATTCTCTCAACTGAGAAAGTTTCCACTTTTGCCTGACACCGACACGACGATTTTGATCGGCCATCGTGGGCAAGCGATAGCGGCTTCCATCAGAGGCGATAACGCGGGTCTTCCAGTTATTCTCGCGCACGGTGGTGGACAAACGCGCCGAGCCTGGAGAAATACTGCAGACCGTCTTGCGAAGTGCGGTTTTTGCGCAGTCGCTATCGACATGCGCGGCCACGGGGAAAGCGCTTGGGCGGAGGATGGGGCGTATGATATCCGCGACTTTGCGAGCGATCTAGTCGCTCTCGCGCAGGCATGTCGACAGAGGCCAGCTTTGATAGGAGCTTCTCTTGGCGGCTTAGCGGGAATAATTGCGGAAGGAAATATCCGCCCTCAGACCTTCTCCTCGCTCACTCTGGTAGATGTCACTCCTCAAATGGATCCTAAGGGAATCGCTCGCGTAGTGGGCTTTATGGCTGCTCACGCTCGCAACGGCTTCGCTTCACCAGAGGAGGCCGCCCACATTATTGCGGAATACATGCCTCATCGAAGAAAGCAGAGCGGGTCCACGGGCCTGCATCACTATCTTCGATTTCGAAGCGACGGAAGGTACTATTGGCACTGGGATCCCGCTTTCATCGAAGGCATTGTAAGCATTAAAGAGACACATCCCGAAAGCAATTCGCTTCGGCGATCGATTTTCGACTCAGCAGCATCTAGCTTAAAGCTCCCGGTGCATTTGATCCGAGGTGATGCCAGCGACTTAGTTTCGCCGTCAGCAGTATCGCTTTTCAAGGCACTTGTTCCTCACGCAGAGATCAGCGACATTGCAGGTGCAACTCATATGGTTGTGGGTGACAAGAACGATATTTTTACGGATGCAATTCTCGAATTCCTGATTAAAACCTATCATGATGCTTCACCGTGAGCGCAGAGCAAAATATCCTTCAGTGTGATTTGAAGAATCCTCCTAAGAAGTTGGAGGGACTATTTCAAGCATCATGCGAAAAGACTTCCCAGCCAGCTTTAACTCACGACTGATCAGTTGTATTTCTCTTGAGATTAAACTGAATCCGAGCCCGCAGTGCATTCTCTATCGTTCTTGTCGGTCATCATTTGATGTACGCGACGTTCCTACCCATCACGCTGCGCGTATTCTGCAAAGTTTGATGCCAGACGTGCAGCAAAGATAGCGCACCGACAACGACTTCACTGTTCAGCTTTGCGTTAGTTTGCAGCGTAATCTCGCCGGAGAACGCTGCCGCCCTGGCCGAAATCCCTCACACGCCGCAAAAGCTATGGAGCCATTTTTACTTTGCGCTTCCGGGGCCGCTCCGTCGGCTCCGAGGCTTAGGCACGAGCGAAAAAAAAGCCCCGGCGAACCGGGGCAAGTTGACGGAGAGGATCAGGAGGACACCCTCCGCAGTAAAACTGCGAGTATCGAATGAAACTAAAAACGGCTTCAAGATAGGTCAAGATTGAAGACCTTTTCTAAAGCTCGCACCCTAATCGCACTATAATTTCTGCTACCACAAATTATCTCCCCTACTGTTCGAAAATAAGACCATCTTTCATATCTTCACTGCGGTTCTTCGCGAGCGAATAGAACTTACTCACGCATCGAAGCCGAATTTTTACAGTACTATGAATAGTGAGATACGCCGCGCGAGCCGGCGCAGTTCAGAGGCTACTTAGATTATATCTTTGTATGGGCGTGCGTTGATGTGACAGAAGCTCTATCGATCTCGCCAGCGGAGTTCCTTGGAAGACTATCAATAAATGTAACGATTTTCGGACGCTTGTAGCGCGCGATCAATTCGCCGGCAAATGCAACGATCTCCTCAGGTGTGGCTGCCATTGACGGGTGCAATACACAAATTGCTTTGACTGCCTCGCCCCATTGCGGATCGGGAACGCCGATAACTACAACATCGGAAATGGCTGGATGTTTGCGTATAACGCTCTCGACTTCGGCCGGATAAACATTTTCGCCGCCGGTCTTAATCAATTGCTTCTCCGGCATGCGACCGGCATAAAAGAGATAACCCTCAGCGTCGAAGTACCCTCGATCACCAGTGTGGTGCCAGCCGTTTCTGAGCGTGTAAGCCGTATCCGCATCGAGACCCCAATATCCCAAGAATACAGTTGGGCCGCAGACAACAATCTCACCCATCTCTCCTGTCCTCATTGGTATATCTTCGTCGCCAACTATCGCCAAGCTTCGCCAAAACATTGGCCGGCCGACAGAGTTCGGACGATCTCGATATCTCGACAATGTCGCAAGACCTGACGTTTCAGACTGCCCAAACGTGACCCAAAATGCTGCGTTGGGGCACTCGCGTTCGAACCGCTCGATCGTTTCAGGCGAATCCAGTCCCGTGACGGCTCGGAGCGACGATAGTTCTCCGGCGTTAGCCAGATCTAAGATGCTTGCCAACATCGGTGAGAACTCGGACATGATCGTGATTTTTTCAACAACAATATCGCGCACAGCTTCCGCCGCATCGAACTTTTCCGAAATAATGCTGGCGCCGCCAGCCTGCTGAATCGCCAGCATTAAACCCAGACCAGCGACGTGAAACAACGGTAGCACTCCAAGGCTGACATCGTTCTCAGTTAAATGCCAAGTCTCGACGAGCGAACTATTTGCCGTCAATAAGTTCGTCTGCGACAATAACGCGCCACGGGGATGGCCGCCGACACTAGCAGTATGGATGATGAGGAAACCACCGTCGCCATCTGTCGCAGAAAGGGAAACGGACGTTTTGTTCACCGACAACTGCGCATAAGGTGCCAGGTTCGGGTTCTCTCGGCCAATAGCGAAATAATGCTTCACTGTTGGCAGCGACTTCTGCAAACCGAGGATCACATCATGGTAGTCGGCACCGGCGACGACGACGACCGGCGCGCCGTCGGCGAGGATATAAGCAACTTCATCAAACTGTAGCCGGTAGTTGACCGGTAGAAGGATCGCTCCGAGCAGAGCGGTCGCTCCAATCAATTCGACCATCTCGAGACAATTCTGCGAAAGAATTCCGACGCGATCACCCGGCTTCACTCCGCGACTGGCAAGACCGGCTGCCAGCCGCTCGACGCGGTCTAAATAATCCGCATGTGTAACGCGCCTGCCCTCCACAATAAAGGCATCACGATCAGGAAAATGTCGTGCGTTCCGACGATATACATCGAGGAGACGACATCGAGTATATCAAACAAAAATCCGGCGGAAGCCTGAAGGGCGTGAAAATTGCGTATCTTTACGTAGACTACCCATTTGGTCAGGAGCCGATCGGCATAGTCAAGACGCTCGCAGCCAAAGAAGACTTCGATTTGCAGCTCTTCCCCTATCCACTGCCAGGCAATGATCAGGCCTCCGCTTGGACGCAAATGCGTCGGTTCGCGCCGGACTGGATCATCAGCTGGAGTCTGTCGAATATGCACGTGATAGCTTCGCGTGAGATGAAGCGTAATGGGATAGCGATTGACAAGTACATCGCCGTCAACTGGATGAACGAAGTCGCTATCAATAATATTGGCGCAGCTGCCGCCAAGGGTATCAAACGTGGCACAAACGTTGCTGGCGGTTCGAACCATCCGTTGATGCAGGAGATTATCAAAGAACTTTACGACAAGGGAAGAGGAAACGGCGATCGCAAAAATTTAGACGATGTCTATTATAATACAGGCATCGCAATCTGGTCGATTGCTGTCGAAGGTGCCCGCCTTGCCGTCAAAAAGAATGGATGGCCGCTGACTTCGGAGAAGATCAAAGGCGGTCTCGAGAGCATCAACGGCTACGACGCCAACGGCGTGATCGCTCCCGTCACCGTGAGCGCGAAAGATCACGGTGGTGGCGGTAAGACACGTATCGAGATGTGGGACGGCAGCAAATGGGTGCCCCAAACGGAATGGATTGCCGCGTATACAGACGAGGTGTGGAATGTGGTCAAATCTCAATCTGCCGACTACGCAAAATCGGACGCCGTCAAGTAGGCGGACTTAATTCTGGCGATTTGAGATAAAAAAAGAGTGCAGCAATGAAGTTCCCTGCTGCACTTTTCATTCTCGCCATTTCATTGCATCCGCGCATCAGGGTAAACTCTTCTGGGCGCGCTCTTCGTAGAGAAGCGACTGCACTGTGTGAGTGAAAAATAACGCTGCAGTCTATCAGTATCATTCGCCTATAGCTTGACGATGCGGCTATTCTTACCTGGCTCGCCAACAAACAAAAAATCTGCGGCGCCATATCCGGCGTCCATTGGAATTCGAAGTATCCTACCTTCCTCAGACTTTTGCACTTCTGGTCTAACTGTTATGATTGTTTCGCGCTGAGTCGCTGCAAGTGCTTCTTCGACAGTCCGATGGCGACCAACTTTCTCAAGATTGAGTAGCGTAGGAAAGAGCACCGTTCGCTTGTGCGCTTCGGCATCAATACGTGCTTGATCCGGGGAGATCCATATGGAGTCAACAGCTTCATGTCCGTCATGCTGAAGAACATGATCGATCGGCGCTTGAGCAAGGAAAAAATAAGTATCGAAGCGCTTAGGCATGTGTGCGGGCGTGATCCAGTGAGCGAAATGCACAAGTCGATCAAAAGCAGCAATTAGCCCTTCTTGCTCAATCATATCTGCAAATCCGAGGGCACCGGCTTCGATCTGTTGGCGATATGCGATACCCAACGCCTCTGCACGCGTGCCATCCACCAACGCTCCCCCACGAGATTCGCGAGCGAAAAGAACGCCGCACTCTTCAAAAGCTTCGCGGGCAGCTGCAGCCTTAAGACCCAACATCTCATCGTTGAGGCTGTCAACGCCCTCGGCAAGACGATGCCACCTCGGATCAAAATCCAGCGGATTGACAGCGCCCCCTGGGAACACTAGGGCGCCCGAAGCAAATTCTATCTCATGGTGTCTAACGACCATAAATAGCTCAATTCCATCAGTTCTATCGCGTGCGAGCATCAGTGTTGCAGCAGATCGCGGTTTTGCTTGTTCAGTCATTCGGCCCCTCATGGATAACTTTAGAGAAAAACGGCAGAGTAAATGTCGCAGAGAATTGCTTTCACGTAACAAACAGGTATCTCGTTGAACTTGGCCACATGCCTTCATATGCTTCAGGACAATTGTCGGAACTGGAGGCCGAAGTAAACTCGACGTTCGTTTTGATCAACGCTAGAAGCGCCATTACAGCATGCGGGACCGCGCCCTGTCACTTGAAATACCTTGCTTGACAGCTGCGGAGGAGCTTGTGCTCAATCTACGAGATGCGTTGCAGCATCGATAATCTCACACTCGAACATCACTCAGTATCCCAAGCCTCAGGGCGGGACACCGTTATCGAAAAAGAGGTTCGAGAGATTTTATGCGTGGAGTAGATAATACCTTTTGGCACTCACACATTCCTCCTCGATATTTTCAAGCATCACTAGGCCACCGAAAACCCTCGGGACTAACTACAACGGTAGCTGCACCGTATCACGTGGCTGCTGGCAGATCTCGAGCGCATCGCGTGTTCTCTTGAATCCGATGCCCCACAATTATAAAATTCGCAAACTGATGAGTGCGGACCTGCCCTTTTTGGAGCCGGATGAACCTCGTAAGGGCGAAGGGTTAAAATCGATTTTTGCTTTCGCTTTGCGACTTGCACCGCGTCGGGCGGGTGCGACGCGAAGCCCACGGTGCCCAGCCATTTCGAAGCGATCATCAGACGACCGACCCCGCGGGTGACCTTCGTTCAACCCGCGTATGAATGTGTCCGTCGAACAGGCCCCCAGTTAAGAAGCTTCAGAGGAAGCTACTTTGTTCCGCCTTAGTCGGCAGCAGCTTTTGAGTTTGCGATCGACCTCGAGTTTGAAGAAGTAGCGCCATATCGCGCGATGATCGAAGATCGATTCAACAAGCAGCCACGAAAAGTAAGCCTAATAAGTCCGATCGCCGCCATACAACGCGGACCTTAACAACTCGCTCTTCCGAGAAGATGCGCAGGGTTACAATTTCTGGGATGCCGACCGGCGAAATGACCCTCACGGCTGCACCCGTTGTCGATAGATCTTTTAGAGTACAATCAATGCTTCCACCATTAAATTCAAGCGCAGCTCTCTTGCACATCCTCCGTCGCACGTGGTGTCGTCGTTCCATTTCTTGCTCCTTCACAAGAATAGGTCGCACAGCCTCTTTGCGTTGCATTTAAGAAATGGATTACGACGGCTTATATACCGACAACTGATACTGCCGAGGATTTGTCTTTCGTTGTTTCCAAGGACCGAATGCCTCAACCGAAGTTTTTGAGTTACTCTCCGATCGGTCAAGAGCCAACGCAGCGGGCGCAGTGCGTAGTACGCCTTTATCACGCGCCACGGAAAGCTGCCCCTCGGGCCATAAGCGATTGCTTCCCTTGGAATGCTAAGAGGGCAAATCAACCAGAAAAGGGTCACGAGGGGCTCGTCGCGGAATACTCCGCTGGGGCGGTAGCGAAGACGCCGGATGACGCGCCGACGAAGAAGGTCGTGAATGAAAAATGATACGGAACTGTACCGTATCAATTTCGTTAAGGCATTAACGCGTTGTCGGTATCGGAGAAACATATGTTGATGCGAAAATTTGCGGCCCTCACGCTCTTTATTGGCGCATGTGGCACATTGGCCCGGGCCCAACAAGGGACACCTGAACAACGCGTAGCTTGCGAATCCGATGCTATTCGCTTTTGTTCGAGATATATTCCTAACGCAGATAGGATTGCGGTATGTTTGAAAGAAAACCGCGACAAGATTAGCGCGACCTGCAACTCCGCTCTGTTTGGCGAGCTAAATTCTGCAAAAAACCCCGGCGTATCCAGACAGAAGTGATGAAGGTCTGCGTAGAAACCATCTGCCATCTTACCGGTGTTTCATCACAAGCGCTGAAGTTCAGGCGAGAATGCATAATGCGCTGTTCTCTGCGAGTGGGAACGGGAGTTATCTGCGGTTTGATCGTATATCTTCTTTGCTCTTGTTCAGCTGAAGCCTTTCGCAGTACAGACGCGGACACCTCACCATCAGGTAAAAACTACACTATTCTTGACGAGATGTCTGTTTACATCCGTTTCAAACCTTCGGCTATCAAGTCGCTGCAAATTGTACGAAGCATATTGCCAGCCGCGAAGGTAGTTGATCTCAGCTTTGATGGTTCTACAAGCAGGCCACTATTTTGGATCAAACTTATACATAACGGTGAAATACGGTTAGGATTTGTAGACTGTATCGCCAACACTTTTACGGAGGCAACCGCGCCTGTCCCTGCAAGTTCGCTGAATAGAGAAGATCGACGAAGTGTCGATGATTTTCTTAATTTATCTTATGACTTTCAAGACGTCATCAGAGTTGCTGAAAATGCTTCGTCGGCATCTGTCTTGAGCGTTGGATTGGCCCGCCTGAGCGATCGGCTCGTATATAGTGTGGTTCGAGTCGTGGCTGATAGGGACCTGACCCGCTTGACGATAGATGCCCTCGATCCAGAACTTTTCCGGCATTAGATATAAACTTCGATGGGATTGCGGTCAGGCCGGTCGGTGGACGCGCAACCGCAGCGGTCGAATCTTCGTGTAAGAGCGGGCATTCGCTTTGCAGTCGATCCTTTACCGTGGCGGAATGTCAGTACGAGATCCTTCGTGGCCGCTCTTTGTTAGGACGACAGACTCAGATCCGCGCAAATAGGATGATCCAACCGATTGCACTGATCTTGCGACCGGCCTGGGCTGGGCTAGAACTTACGGATCGTGATCGGACCACTCGTCACATGAAGATTTGGCCAACAACGCCGCAGAGCAAGACGACCAGCCAAGTTGGCGTCTTCCAGCAGAAGAGACGCACAAATGCACCGATCCCAAAGGCGAAATCCGTCCTGTTCGTGATCCCCGCGGCCCACACTGGATCGTAGAACGCTGCCGGCAGAAGACCCACAACCGCCGCATTCACCCCGGTCAACGCCGCGCGAGCCGCAGGATGACTGCGTAAGTCGTTCCAGAACGGAAGAGCACCCAGCACGATAAAGAAGGACGACAGGAAGATCGCAATTGTGCAGACAAGAGCTGCCTTCCAGCCTCCCACCACAGAGCCGGTGTAGGCGGCGAATGTGAACAGTGGCCCCGGCACGGCCTGAGCCGCTCCATAGCCAGCTAGAAAATCGTTCTCACTTATGAAGTTCGGCGCGACCTCCGCCTTCAGAAGTGGGAGCACGACGTGTCAACCACCGAACACCAGCGCACCTACCCGATAGAAGGTGTCGAACAGAGTCAGCTCTTGGCTCTTCAGCATCGCCGCGATCAAGGGAGCCCCAACAGGAACGCGATGAAGGTGAGCAAGAGGACAGCGCCGACACGCCGGCTGATGGCGAGCGGAAGAGCCGCAGCGGCCGATGGCACGTCGCCCTTCAGAAACATCATTCCGAAGAGCGCCCAAGCACGATGCCACCGATCTGGCCCCATGCGGACGGCAAGACGAAAGCCTCAAGCATTGCTACGGCGGCGACCGAGGCCCGTACCGATCCGGCGTTAGAGTGCGAGCCATCCCCAAGATTGTCAGAGCAACCACGGCTACTGCGGCGACCTTCAGGCCATGAAGCCATCCGCCAGTTGAATTCCCCCGACTGCAGCCACTCCTCGTGCGAAGAGATAGAGAGCGAGCGCCGTTGGTAGTGTGAACGCGGTCCAAGCCGCGAGGGCGCCCCGCCAACCGCTGCGCGACATCCCGATTGCTATACCGACTTGGCTGGGCGCAGGCCCCGGCAGGAACTGGCAGAGGGCGACTGTTCGGCGTCATCGCCTCTGAGACCAAATGAGGGACTTCACGAAAGGAGGATTTCTGGTTCATCGTAGCCGTCAGGAGCGAAGATGAAGCAGAAATCCGAACTGGGCAAAGCGCCCGCAGAACAAGTGCTAAAAGATATCCGGCGGCAGACGCGTCGGCAGTATTCGGCGGAAGAGAAGATCCGTATCGTGCTGGAAGGACTGCGCGGCGAGGAGAACATCTCCGAGCTGTGCCGCCGCGAAGGCATTGCCGCCTCGATGTATTACGGTTGGTCGAAGGAGTTTCTGGAGGCCGGCAAACGCCGCCTGGCGGGTGACACGGCCCGTTCCGCCACGTCCGGTGAGGTGAAAGACCTTCGCCGCGAAGCCTCCGAATTGAAGGAGGTGGTGGCCGACCTGACCCTGGAGAACCGCCTGCTCAAAAAAAGCATGAACGGGGCTGGGGAAAACGAGGCATGAGGTATCCAGCATCCGAGAAATCCGAAATAATCGCGCTGGTCGAGCAATCGCATCTGCCTGCCAGGCGCACGTTGGAAAAGCTCGGCATCCCGCGAGCCACCTTTTATAGATGGTACGATCGCTATCGCGAGGGTGGCATCGAGGCGCTGGCCGATCACCGCTCCAAGCCGGACCGGGTCTGGAATCGCATCCCGGACGATGTCCGCGGTCAGATCGTCGATCTGGCACTGGAACACCCCGAGCTGTCGCCGCGAGAGCTGGCGGTGCGCTTCACCGACGAGAGAAAATACTTTGTCTCCGAGGCTTCGGTCTATCGGCTGCTGAAGGCGCACGACCTGATCACCAGCCCCGCCTATGTGGTGATCAAGGCGGCTAATGAGTTCAAGGACAAGACCACGGCGATCAACCAGCTTTGGCAGACCGACTTCACCTACCTCAAGATCACTGGCTGGGGCTGGTACTATCTATCGACGGTGCTCGACGACTTCTCTCGTTACATTGTGGCCTGGAGGCTTGGTCCCACCATGTGCGCCTCCGACGTCACGGCCACGCTCGATCAGGCGCTTGCCGCCTCAGGCCTGGACCACGTCAATATAAAGCAGCGGCCACGGCTTCTGAGCGACAACGGATCAAGTTACGTCGCGGAAGATCTGGCCACCTGGCTCAAGGGCAAGGATATGCAGCATGTGCGCGGTGCGCCGTATCATCCCCAGACCCAAGGCAAGATCGAGCGCTGGCATCAGACCTTGAAGAACCGCATCCTGCTCGAGAATTACCATTTACCGAGGGACCTCGAACGTCAGGTCAGCGGCTTCGTCGAACACTACAACCATCACCGCTATCATGAGAGCATCGACAACCTCACGCCTGCGGATGTTTACTTCGGCCGAGCCGAAACCATCCTGACTGAGCGTGCGCGCATCAAACGTGAAACCATTGCAAACCGCCGCTTGCAGCATCGATTGCAAGCCGCTTAAACTTTAACCCTAGATGAGCCAGATCCTCCCTTCTCGAAATGCCTGAGCGGTCTCAAATTATCTGACGACGAACACTCAGCGATCTCCGACCGGAAGTAGCCCAGATGTGCCACCGGCCCGCCGAAGGAGGTTAGGCCCAATTTCAGGAAGACGAGGAAAACCTCAAGGGAGCTTCTTTTTTCTGCACCAGTCCCCACGATCTTACCATGCACCGAGGCCGGCTAACCCACTGCATTTGGGTAAACCGTTTATAAGACCAGGGTAGTAACGCTTCGTAGAACTCCCTCTCCAAAAGGGGACTAAGGAAACTTCGGCTGGTCTTGTCACGAGCGCCGTTTGCCGCTGCTAGGTCAGCCCGCCACCTTACACCGTCGGTGAGTGGATCACGTAGCTCGTGGCGTCCCTTTGAGCGCCCGAGAGAACTGCCTGGGCACAAGTCGGGAGCCATAACGAGCGACATCTTCGCGACGGATCATTGGAATGACCTTGCCGAAACGGCGACGAAACATGTCAGTCAAGAGCTGCCGGTGGCCGTCCTCCTCCCCAGCCATTTCATCGAAAATTGCTGCTGTCGCCGGGTATTGCCCGCGAAGCTGCTCGGCAGAGGTGGAATAGATACGCACGTGTCCTCTTCGGACCAGATCGCCAGTGCCAGCAGTGCTCCCGCTAAAAGAGTTAGTAAAACCGGCGTAACGAAAACTCAAACTCATCCGAACCACTTCGGCAAATAGTAGAACAATCCTAAAAATAGGACTATTATCGTTATAAGGCCACGCCTCCGCTGATCTCAGACAGTCATGCATCACTCGTAGCGCCAGTTGGTAATGTCTTGCAAAGCGCAATGCGATGGTTGCCGCGAGCTATCGCCAAATTTAGTGAGAGCGCGGCAGGTCCAGCGACCCTTCGACCGGATCGCACGGTGGCGAAAATTGCTTTCGATGGGGGTGGCCATCCGCAGGTGTTTCCCATGCTCGGCCGGAAAGTCGTAGTGTCGTTTACCGGCGACAAACGCCCCTTCAAGCAACCGACCTCGGACTGGAAGTGCAAGTCCTACGTGGTCCGATGACCACGCTCCGACGCGGCCGCGTCGCCGTCGTGGCCGCTATGTTCCGGTTCGTTGTCTAACCTCCTCTAATCCGCTCCCGGAGCCGCTGGAAGACGACATATAGCATCGGGATCAGGAAGATGCCGATGGAGCTCGCCGCAATCATTCCACCGAAAACTGCGGTCCCCACTGCCCTGCGGCTGATTTGAGCGGCGCCCGTCGCGATGACCAACGGCATAAGACCAAGGATGAATGCTACCGACGTCATCATCACGGCGCGGAAACGCATCTCTGCACCCGAGATCGCGGCCGACACGATGTCGTGCCCCGCCTCCCGCTGCTCCTTGGCGAACTCGACGATCAGAATGCCGTTCTTCGCCGCCAGAGCAATTAGCACGACCAGACCGATCTGGCCGTAGAGGTCGAGACTAAGTCCGGCAATCTTCAAGCCGATAAACGATCCGAGCACGCCGACGACCACCGACAGCAGGACCGGGATTGGGATAGTCCAGCTCTCGTAGAGTGCGACGAGGAACAGATAAGCGAATAAAACGGCAAGACCGAGGATCATTCCCGTCTGTCCGGAAGCGGCCTGTTCCTGATACGCGGTGCCCGTCCATTCGAAGCTGTAACCGAGCGGAAGCGTGTCGTTTGACACCTTCGTCATCGCCTCCAGCGCGGTACCGGACGAAACGCCCGGCGCGGGACCGCCGTTGACGGTGATTGCTCGATAGTTGTTGTAGCGCGTGATCACCTGCGGGCCGAGCTCTGTTTTCATTTCAGCGATCGACCGGAGCGGCACCATCTCGTTCCGATTGTTCCGGACATAGATCTGCCAAATATCGCGGATGTCGTTGCGGTTCGCGGCCTCGCCCTGGACGTTCACCTGCCACGTTCGACCGAGCATGTTGAAGTTGTTGACGTAAACGCCGCCGAGCGTTGCCTGCAACGCGGTGAAGACATCACTCATGTTGAGACCCAGGGCCTGCGCCTTGGCGCGATCGATGTCGAGATAAAGAGACGGGTTCGACGCGGTGAAGGTAGAGAACACGCGTGCCAGTTCCGGATCCTTGTTGGCGGCCGCAAGCAGGCCGCCCGTGACGCTGTTCATGGCCGCAGGATCTTGTCCTTCCAGAGCTTCGAGCACGTATTCAAAGCCGCCGCCCGTCGAGAGACCGATCACGGGTGGAAGGTTGAATGCGACGACATTCGCCTCTCGGACCTTCTGTCCTTCCCGGAACACCTGCCTAATCACGCTTTGCGCCGCATCGGCCGCAGCATTGCGGTCCTCGAACGGCTTAAGGCGAACGACCATAAACGCATTGTTCGGCAAGGCGCCGCCATCGAGCAGAGAATACCCGACGATCGACATCGTATGGCTTACAGCCGGGATCTTCTTGACGATCTCTTCGACCTGTTTCGTCACCTCACCGGTGCGACCGACGGAGGCACCGTTCGGCAACTGGACCATCACGAAGAACGCGCCCTGATCCTCTTCCGGAAGGAACCCGGTAGGCGTGATCCGGGACAGGCCGAAGATGCCGACAGCAAATACTGCAACTGCGACAAGTGAAAAAGCCGAGACTCGGACAAGACGTCGGACCCCGCCCGCGTATTTGTCGCGACTCCAGTCGATCCCTCGCATGACTTTCGCGATGAAACCTTTACGCGGTCCGGAATGCCGCAGGAAGATCGCGCAAAGGGCTGGCGACAAGGTCAGGGCATTGATAGCTGATATAAGCATCGCGGCGCTGATCGTAACGGCGAATTGTCTGAACAAGGTGCCCGAAACCCCTGGTATGAAGGCGATGGGGACGAACACCGACAGCAGGACGAGCGTGATCGCGATGATCGGCGCTGTGATCTGGGACATCGCCTTGCGCGTCGCTTCCGTCGGCGACAAATCCGGCTCCTCCTCCATCACGCGTTCGACGTTCTCGACGACAACGATGGCATCATCGACCACGATGCCGATCGCAAGTACCATCGCAAGCAACGAAACCGTGTTGGCCGAATAGCCCATCGCTAAAAGGACAGCGAACGACCCGATCAGGCTGACAGGCACGGCAATGGTCGGCACGATGGTAGCCCGAAGACTGCCGAGAAAAAGGTAGACGACAATGACGACGAGAACGAATGCTTCGCCAAGCGTTCGGAGGACTTCGTGGATCGTGTCGGCTACGAACGTGGTGGTGTCGAACTGGACGAGGTATTTCAGGCCTAGGGGGAAGCGCGGCGAAAGTTTTTTCAACGTATCCTGAACGGCAGCGGCCGTCGTCACCGCATTGGCGCCGGGAGCGAGGTAGATGCCGATGCCAACGCCCGGGCGTCCGTCGATCCTGGACTCCGAGTCCAGGTTCTGGGCGCCGATCTCGACGCGGGCCACGTCGCCGACGGTGAGAATCGAGCCGTCCGGATTGGCCCGCAGCACGATCTTCGCGAACTGCTCGGGCGTCGATAGCCGCCCCTGGGTCTGCACGTTGAACTGAAACTGCTGATCGTCGCTGATCGGACGGGCACCGACGCGGCCAACGGCCGCCTGCGTGCTCTGGGCGCGAATGGCGTTCACGACATCCGAGGGAGCGAGATTGAGGCTGGTCAGACGCTGGGTATCGAACCAGATCCGCATCGAATAATTCATTTTCGCGAACAACGATGCCTGACCGACGCCTGGCGTGCGCGAAATCGCGTCAAGGACGTTGACCACGGCATAATTTGTGATGAAGACTGGGTCCTGCTCGCCGTTCTCGCTGTATAAGACGACGAATTGCAAGATGGCCGAAGACTTCTTCTGTACCGTCAGTCCCTGGAGCTGCACCTCCTGCGGCAACTGCGCCAGGGCGGCCTGAACCCGGTTGTTCACGTTGACGGTGTTGATGTCGGGGTTCGATCCGAGCGCAAAGCTGGCCGTGAGCGTGTAGGTGCCATCGTTGCCGCTGGTCGATTTCATATAGAGCATCTTATCGACGCCTACGACCTGCGCTTCGAGGGGCTGCGCCACGCTCGCTTCCACCACCGAAGCGGAAGCGCCGGGAAACGTTCCGCTGACGGTAACCTGCGGCGGAACGATATCAGGAAATTGCGCGACCGGAATCTGAGTAAGGGCCAACAGGCCCGCAATACAGGTCACGAACGCGATGACGATGGCCAACCTTGGTCGGCTGATGAAAACCGAAGAGATCATTTCGCGGCACCCGAGTTTTTCGGAGCGACGCCCCCCGGTGCGTTCGGATCCGACCGGTCCATGGTGGACTGCATTTGCGCGCTGACAGGCCCGGGAGCGACCGGCTGACCGGGCCTGGCGCGTTGCACGCCCTCCGCAACCACTTTGTCACCGACCTTCAGGCCATCGACCACGGAGGCAACCTCAGCGGTGGACTGACCGAGTTTGATACGCCGCTGCTCGATCTTGTTCTCCGCCCCCACGACAAACACGTAGTCGCCCTTCTGATCGCTCAACACGGCAGCGCGCGGGATCGCGGGAAGAGAAACGGGCGCCACGCCCTCGAGCAGAACGGTGACGAACTCGCCATCCGTCAGTTCGCGGTCGCCGAGCGTGGTCTTGGGATTGGGGATTGTACCGCGCACGGTCAAAGTATCGGTGTTCCGGGAGATCGTGTTGTCAGCAAAGTTCAGATGACCGGTCTGCCTGTAGGTTCGGCCATCAGGAAGCTTCAGCCGGATCACGACGGCGTTGTAGCCGCCCTTCCCCGCATATTGCGTCCGCAGTTCCAAGACCTGGCGGACCGAGATCGGGAAGGTTACGTACATCGGGTCCTGACTGACAATGGTGGTCAGTTCGCCCGATGTTGGGGTGACCACGTTTCCTTCGGTGACCGAGGTTCGTCCGATGCGGCCGTTGATGGGCGACCGGATATCCGTGTAGTCCACGTTGATCTGCGAGAGACTGACCTGTGCCTGAGCGGCCTGAACCTGAGCCTCGAGGCTCTTCTGGTTGGCGATCGCCGAGTCGAAGTTGGCCTGCGTACCGGCGGGTCCCTGCAGAAGTATACGCTGCCGCTCCGTGGTTGTCGTCGCATTCTGGAGCGTGGCCTGGAGTTGCGCGACCTGCGCCTTCTTGGCGTTCAGGTCCGCTTCGAAAGACGCTCGCTCAAGCGCGTAGAGCCGGTCGCCAGTGGCAACCTCGTTGCCTTCCTCGAACAAGCGCTTGTTGAGGAAGGCCGTCACGCGTGCCACGACGCTGACGCGATTGACCGCCTCGACGCGGCCGAGAAACTCGCTCGTCTCGATGATCGGTCGTTGGGCGACGTCGATGACGCCGACTGCAGGCGGAGCGCTTTGCGGAGCCTGCGCAACTGCAGGTCCGGAGACAGCCACAAGGAGGAACGCTCCAATCGGGATGGCCTTATTGGGAAACATCGTGTCTATCCTGGTGGGAATGAGAGAGCCGAAGTTGAACTGAATTTTCGAGATCAAATTCCCTCGGAGCGAGGTCCGACCGCCTGCGCTCTGATCACGCGCAGCAGTTTCCGCTCGATGATCTCGAGCGCGCCGTAGAATTCTTCAAGCGATGTATCGTCGAGCGCTTCGAAAAGCCTGCTCCTTGCCGGGTCAGGGCGCGCGCGAAGCCGCTGGATTCTCGCCCTTCCTTCCTGAGTAAGCGACAGGATCGCCATCCTGCTGTTCCATGGCGCGATTTCACGCGCGAGGTAACCCAATATCTCAAGTTGCTTGGCCTGTCCGACGACGAAACGGACGTCGCGCATGAGAGATTTGGCCGCCTGAAGTGTCGTCACGCCCTTGCCGCGATCCAGATCAACGACGGCGAGAATGAGGTTAATGTGGTCAACCGATACATCAAGGCTATCCGCCCAAAGCTCCTTCAGACGGCTCAACTGGTCGTTGATCGCGCCAATCTTGCGAAGGGTATCGCGCTCCGCACTGGACCGCGTCGACCATCCGCTCGGCAAAAGCTCCGCTCGATCACTTCCGTCAGTTTCCATCGCGCTTCGGGAAATTTGACTAGAACTAAACGGAACGGTATCGTAAATCATATAGGGATTGCAAGCCGCCTCGGCACAAATGTGCTCGCCCGGAGGTCCCGTAATGGAGTATATGACAGCAAGCCGGAAAAGAGAGCCGCACGCTTGGACGTCCCTTTCTCCGCATCCTAAAAATCGGTGACCGGGAAATTCCCTAGGTCCGGTTTCGATCGCATGTCCATCGAAGTGATTGCGCTCGCCGGCGAAACCTCTAGCCGCGTCCCTGCTGGAGGATTCTAGCATCTTTCGCGGCATGTTCCGGGCCAGCTGGCTGTCAACACCCGGCTTCGTACGCTGTTTATGAGAGTACTATACAATTACGGTTTCAAGAAAGGATCCTCCGGTAATGCCTGATTAAATTCTCTGCCTCTGACTGACGGCGCAATCGGTACTCGATGATTGGTCCGATCGGACGAGAAAGTCCGGATGCTCGGGCTTTAGGCCCGTTCCGAGCTTCGGGCCGATCGGAGAACGAACTGCGCAAGGCGGCTCGGATTGATGGGTCGAACGTTTTGCTGCCGAATGCCTTATTCCGCCAGGCCGGCTGCGATGGTTTTCGACGTCCCCCCGCTCTTGCACGTAGATCCGCGCGAGATCCGATACTTGCTGCTCGATTACTGCCGAAATCGACAATCGATGCATCATGCCCTCGTTGATACAGGAGCGCCCCTGTTGAAGGCTATCGCCTCGCTCTCCGGGAGGCGTTACGCTGGCAATAACCCGCCCCCCCCCCCCCCCCCGGGCGTATACAAGTCGTTCGCAGCTTCAGACCGTCAAAACAAGCTTGTCGTAACGGTTCGCTTGGCAAGTTCGGCCTCTATGGAAACGGCTTTCTCCGAGGTCGTGTTGCCCAGCTTGGCCACGCTCTGCTGTACGGCGAACATCAAGATCCAGCTGCTTGGCTGGTTCGCGGGAGCTTGGGCTGGTTCATCGACGTCCTCAACCGCCTAGCGCGACCCGAAATCCGGCTGGACCAGGAACGCATCTTGATAAACCACACCGTTCCGTATTACGCCTCGCATGCGTTCACGGGAAGCGACCGCAGTTCCAAAAAGGGTCATCCGCGAGATGAGCGAATGCGTCATCGGAGGCCAGCCCCATAATCGAATCCTCGGGTCTGCAACCCGGGCTTTCCTAAAATGGGGTTACCATGGGGCTCGCTCGACGAGATAGCAGTCCGAGCTGGAGCATCCAAACGTAAAATTTATTCGCGGTATTTGGGCAAGATGGACCTGTTCCGTTCCGCCGTGCAGATCGTCATGTCGGGGTGGAGAGGCAGCATGCCGGAACTTTAAACGCGGCAGCGCAGCTTGGAAGCTGTGCTGGAATCGCTTGCTTGCGATCTCGCCGACTTATGGTGCCAGCCTCTGTCCCGGAAGGCACAACGTCTCGCACTCGCGGAGAAAAGAGCTGCTTGTATTCCGGCAACGCAGCTTGCGCCTCCAAGAGGAGTGGTCGCCGAGAAACGAAGATCATCGATGCCAAGATTTGTTATGAAGTCCTCTGCTACGACCACCGAATTCGAATAGGGAATGATACCATCGATTTCTTTCGGCGACAGTCTGGCGTCGTCGATTGCTTTTAAAGAGGCCTCGAGTTGAAGCGCCAGAACGCTTTTTCCCGAGTTGCGACTGTAACTGGTTTCGCCGATACCAGTTATGGCGATACGCTCACGAAGCGACATATGAGGTCCTCTCGATCACAATTATTTTTAACTAACTGAAATCTGCGCCTTACACACATTCATCATTAGTTACTTCGATCCGGCTGCAAGCATGAGGACGGAGCATCGGCTCTAACCTTCCCTGGGTTCTCATCCTGTGGTGCGGGCGAAAGAATACGGGATGCCTTACTTGACCCAGCCATTAAAGAAAGTGAGGATGCCGTTTCTAACGAACGTTAGAATTATTGACTTGTGAAAGCAAGCCCCTGTCGGGCGGGCGCTGACTGATGATTTGATTTAAGAAGCGAAAACCTCGCACATCGAGCGCCGGTTCATGCGGTAGCTTTTGCAAGGAGCGCTTGGCGGAGGAGAATGCTCATGGATTTGAGCTATGGCCCCAGATACCTAGCGCTACGAGAAGAGGTGCGCGACTTCATAAAGCAATACGGCGATCAGTCGCCCCGTACAGGAGGCGGTCGTAAACGACCGGACAAGCGGGCGCTGGATTGGCAGCGCCTGCTTCTCCAGCGTGGATACTTCGCGCGCACCATTCCCAAGGAGTACGGCGGCTTCGGCCTTCCGCTAGACGTAATGGAATTGGCGATCATAGCAGACGAATTTTCGACGGCCGGTGTTTCTGCAGGCATCATGAATCAGGGAATCTCGATGCTTGTACCGACCCTTCTTGAGGTTGGATCCAGAGAGCAGTGCGCAAAATGGATCGGTCCGACCATCCGCGGCGAGGTCATCTGGTGTCAAGGATATTCCGAACCGGGGTCTGGTTCAGACTTGGCAGCTGTAAAAACACATGCGTATGTGGATGACGGTCGTTTTGTAATCAATGGTCAAAAAATCTGGACCAGTTCGGCGCACTTTGCTGACATGATGTTCCTGCTGTGCCGCACCGATGCAGATAAGGGCAAACACGGCGGACTTTCGTATCTCTTAATCCCAATGAGTGCCGAAGGAATCGAGGTCCGTCCACTCATAACAATGACCGGGCGAGCCGAATTTAACGAGACTTTCCTTACCAATGTGCGCGTTCCAATCGACCAGACCGTAATGCAGCGAGGCGATGGCTGGCACGTCGCTAACGTGACTTCGAAATACGAACGCCTTCTCCTTGGCGATCCCAATAAGCTCGCACATCGGCTTGCCCGGGTCATAGAGTTGATGAGAAGGACTTCTTTAATAGGTGTGCCGACAATTGAAATTCCGGAGTATCGCGATCGGCTTCTCAAGCTTCAAGGTGAAGTCCTTGCATCGAAATTCCACGGTCTTCGATTGCTGAGTGAGCAGTCCAGAGATGAAGAGTCGGGTGTCAGGCGCCTGATCGTAAAGCTAAACGGCACCATGATTGCCTACCGCTTGTCTTCGTTGGCCGTCGACGTGCTTGGTGCGGCAGGTCTGTCTTATGAGCCTAAAGGTGAAGCACTAGAAGACGATGAGGCAACGACTTGGCAGATCGACAACATGTACGATATCGGTCTGATCATCGGTGGTGGCTCGTCCAATATCCAAAAGAACATCATCGGAGAGCGCGGACTTGGTTTGCCCCGCGAGCCGACCGCGAATACAAAATCCGCCCAAAAGGTATGAGACATGGAGTTTGGTCTTAGCAACGAACAGCAGCTACTTGAGAGCTCGCTGCGCCGATTTCTGGAAGGAGAGCTCTCTATCGAGAGGTTGCGCAAGGTCGCCGGAATTGGCACCGGATTTGATGCAGCGCTGTGGGAGGGCTTGGTGGGACAGGGGATTGTGGGATTTCTGGTCCCGGAGCATTTCGGGGGCACCGGACTGGCGTTGCTGGACGCGGCAGTTGTTGCGGAAAGTCTCGGCTATCATGTTACGCCTCTACCGTTTCTGGCCAGCGTCGTGATGGCGCCGCTTACGTTGATGTCTTTTGGCAGCGAGGCGCAGCAAGCGGAATGGCTTCCCAAGATAGCGAGCGGCGAAGTTAAAATGAGTATGGCGTTCGTGGACGGAGCCGGGCAAACAGGATGCAATTCAGCATGGCTGAAAGGCAACATGCTTAGTGGCCATTTGACCGGAGTGCTCGACGCTGGAGCCGCATCTCACGTCCTCGTGCTCTTAACTGATGGTCGGGCAGCACTTGTTGACGCTCATGATACAGGGGTCACTGTTGACGTGCATGCAAGCATTGATCGGACTCGGCCTATATCCAGCTACGCTTTCAGTGGAGCTAAAGCAATCATTCTAGATGCAGCTGCCGATGCACACGAAGCTGCGACCCGTGTTATTGATGCGGGAAGACTGGTCCTCGCCGCAGATACCCTAGGAGCTGCGCAGTTCATGTTCGACCGAGCTCTCGATTATTCGAAAGAGAGGGTTCAATTCGATCGCGCCATCGGTTCCTTTCAGGCTGTCAAGCATACAATTGCAGATCTAGCGACAATGTTAGAACCTTGTCGCGCGCTGGTATGGTACGCCGCCTATGCGCAAGATGCATTGCCTGAGGAAGCTCGCATTATGGCCCTGCATGCCAAGGCTCATGTGAGCGAAGTCGGCAGGGAAGTTGCTCGTCTGACCACGGAACTGCATGGGGGCATGGGATTCACCGACCTGCTCGGACTGCACTACTGGTTCAAGCGCATCGCATTTGACCGTCAGATCTTGGGAGCGCCTGAGTATTGTCGGCGAGAAGCTGCAAAGGTGCAGGGTTGGCTGGTAGCGTAATTAATCTCAAATCTGGCATTCGGTTCTGCCGGCACCTGGCCGCAAGTCCTCAAACGCATGGGAGGCAAGCTGATCACCCATCAACTTGTACAGCATTGGGAAACGGACCCGATCACCTTGATCCCAGATGGATAGACGGACCTTTTCTGATCTGGGCCGAATTGCGCAACTCCTGTCCCGCTGTGCTTGAGAAGGGCTTTCAGCGTGGATACTTATCGTTGAAGGCTGTCCGTATAAGCTAGATCAAGATCCCAGCTTTTTATCGCAACCCGATCTCCCGAGCCACTTGAAACGCCCGCCATTAGTAAACCCTGCTTTCTAACTTTAACTGCATCTAAAATCACACGCACTTCGCATGATGTCGCCGCTCTTATACTCAGGACCTAACAGGCACGAGAGTTTCCGAAGCACGATAAAATCTTAGAGGCCTTAGAAAGATCGACTTAGCCTATACGGGACTTGACCGGCGTCGAGGATAGCATCATAGTTTCGAACACGTGTTAGAAACTTTGCAAAACGCATGGTTCTGAACGACGTGTTGGTGCAGGCGTTGCCTGCAATCGAAGTGCTTTATGTCTGGGGTCACAACCGATCCGCCTCCTGCAAGCCGAGCGTAGGCGTAAAGCCGTTCTCTGGTGGGGCGACGCTCCTTGCGGGCAAAGTGTGTTAGGCTTTCCTAACAAGCACTGCGCTGATATTCTGGATCAATACTAAGACAAGATCTTGGATAATTACTAAGCTGAGTTCCTAGGTATTGCGAGGGCGGAAATATTGGCTTTAACTATTGCACAGTTGAACGAACGGCTTTCGATCTCACCTTTTCATCAATGGCTAGGATTGCGGATCACCGCCGCTGACTCTCATGAGTTGACGCTGGAAATGCCTTGGCGCCACGAAGTAGTATCTAACCCTCTGCTTTCTTCTGCCCATGGCGGGATATTGGCCGCCTTGATAGATTTGACTGGCTTGTATGCTATTCTTGCCGCTGGAGGAGTAGCGCGTGCAACCATCAACATGCAGGTCGATTTCCATAGGCCTGCTACTCCTGGGCGGCTGCGTTCGATCGGCCGCCCCATAAAGCTGGGGCGTCAACTTAGCGTCGCTGAAACACGCGTTCTTGATGACGAGGGGAAACTTCTCAGCAGCGGTCGAGGAACGTATATTGGCTGATACATTCTCGTCCAATGCAATATTGCAATAGGCGTCGAACGATTTTCATGTGTGACTCCCAAGAGTAGTCCGCAAGCGAATTATAATGCCGTAGAACATTCCTGCTAAGGTCGTCGGCTCCGCTCAATTGTGTTTGTCGGCGTTTGTCATAATTCCTCTGGGCTGCAAATGAGGGCCACATGACTGGACAGACCAACCCGCGATCTGCCGCAACACTGATGCTTGCACGCGACGGCGCTGATGGTATCGAGCTATTTATGGTCGTTCGACACCATGAGATAGAATTTGCTTCTGGGGCTTTAGTTTTTCCTGGAGGCGCCGTTAATCAATCTGACGCCGATCCGAGATGGCGCCACCTAGCCGAGGGAGTCGAAGGGCTTACTGATCAGATGCTAGGTCTTATGGCTGCAGCTGCCCGCGAAGCTTTCGAAGAATGCGGCGTGCTTTTCGCTCGCGAGTCTCGAGGGGCCGCGTTGGTTGATGGCGAGCGTGCAGAAACTTTGGGTAATGCATATCGTGAGAAGATTGAAGTTGGTACACTAGGGTTCGCAGACATGATCGAGCGGGAAGGGCTTGTTGCGGCCTTCGATCGGCTCGTGCATTTTGGACACTGGATTACGCCTGCACATATGCCAAAGCGCTTCGATACTTATTTTTTCCTTGCAGAAGCGCCGATGAATCATGTCCTGCAGCACGATGGGCACGAAGCCGTCGACTCCGTATGGATCACCCCACGCCAAGCGCGCATCGACGCCGACGCCAACAGGCGAACGGTGCTGTTTCCTACTCTGCTAAATCTTGAGAAAGTTGATCGTCACCGCACCGTCACGGCCGCCCTTGCGGCCACACAGAACGACAGAATCGTAACAGTTAGGCCAGAAGTATTGACGTCTGCAGACGGCAGGATACTGCGCATCCCATTGGAGGCGGGGTATGGCTCGGCAGAATTTCTAGTTGTCGGAGAGCCAGGTCAGAACGCTCGCATCGTTAGGTTATCGGCCACAGATACCGCGAGAGGTAGCGCTGGTTAGCGCTATTGATGGAGCCGCTAATTCAACACGCGATTGAAAAAGAACGAGGGTGGTAGCGCTCAAAGTTTTGCATCTGTAAAGAAACGGTCGAATGGGCGGGAGTTGGCGTAGCGTCTTGTAGCTTGCATTACCGCTGACAGAAACGATTGGAGGTGCGTAGAGATCAGGCGGACTTGGCCGCTCTTCAACGGCTTTTCGGACCAGCTAATGCAAGCCACCCGTCGTTGCGAATTGTTCAGATTTCTGCGGCTTGTAACGCGACGCTCAGATAAATTGTGGTCGTTAAAAAAGAGAAGAGCGTTTTGATGAGATTTCATCGCCGCACTCTCCTCTCGCTTAGCTCGTATTTCGATGAATTAATTTCTTTTACTTAGCCGCGTCCGATTTAGCGTAGTCGGCTGACTGAATTTTTACCACATTCCAAACCTCGTCTGTGTAGGCCGCAATCCAGTCTGTTTGTGGCACCCACTTGCTGCCGTCCCACATTTCGATACGGGTTTTACCGCCACCGCCGTGATCTTTAGCGCTTACGGTAACCGGAGCGATCATGCCGTTCGCGTCGTAGCCATTGATACTCTCGAGGCCATTTTTGATCTTCTCCGACGTTAACGGCCATCCGTCCTTCTTCAGAGCAAGGCGTGCACCTTCAATTGCAATTGACCAGATTGCGAGGCCCGTATTGTAATAGACATCGTCCAGATTTTTGCGATCGCCGTTGCCTTTACCCTTGTCGTAAAGCTGCTTGATAATCTCCTGCATCAACGGATGGTTCGACCCACCGGCGACGTTTGTTCCACGTTTCATACCCTTCGCCGCAGCAGCACCTATGTTGTTAATATCGACCTCGTTCATCCAATTAACGGCAATGTACTTGTCAAGCGCTATCCCGTTACGCTTCATTTCACGCGATGCGATCACGTGCATATTTGACAGGCTCCAACTAATGATCCAATCAGGTGCAAATCGCCGCATCTGCGTCCAGGCGGAGGCCTGATCGTTGCCCGGCAGCGGATAGGGAAACAGCTGAAGATCAAAACCTTCCTTGGCGGCGAGCGTTTTGATGATGCCAATCGGCTCCTGTCCAAACGGATAGTCCACATAAAGGAACGCAATTTTCACTCCTTTAAGGGTCCCGCCGGATTTCTGTTTGATATACTCGATGTCGTTCGCGGCTTGCCCCCAATAAGTCGGACCGATCGGGAAAACCCATTTGAAGACATCGCCATCCACCGCGTCTCCGCGCCCGACTAGGGATTGGAGTAGTATGTTGCTATCCTTCATGATCCGCGGGAGGACCGCACGAGAAACTGGAGTTGACAGAGTGTCGAACACCATCACACCTTCTCGCTTCAACTTCTCATAACACTCAATGCCGCGCTGCGGCTCGTTGCCATGATCCTGGACAACCATCTCGATTGGATGTCCGTCTAATCCACCTTTACTGTTCACCAGGTCGGCGTAATCCTTCGCAGCCTGAGCCACTTGAGGAGTGACGAAGCTATAGACCTTCGTAAGGTCGTAACACAGGCCAAAACGAATCGGGTCGGCCGCCTTCGCCGAAAGTACGGAGACCGCACTCAAGGCGACACTAGCTGCGATGCACAAAAATTTCATTTGCTTCCTCCGTTTTATTTAGCTTGTTGTACCATTAAGGACAGAGATCAGGTTAGCCAGCGCTTACGGCGCCTGTAATGCTTGATGTCGTGGAAATTTTTCGCTTGCGCTCCACCTAAGTAGAACTCTTGTATATCGGGATTGCTTTTCAGCGCTTGTGCCGTGTCGTGCATCACAATTCGGCCGCTCTCGATTAGATATCCATGCGACACGATCTCGAGAGCGGCGATTGCATTCTGCTCTACCAGCAGTACCGAGAGGCCTTCTTCGCGGTTGATCTGGCTTATAATCTGAAAAATCTCCGCCACCAGAAATGGCGCAAGCCCTAGGCTGGGCTCATCGAGCATCAGCAGCTTTGGCTGCGTCATTAGAGCTCTTCCAATTGCCAACATTTGCTGCTCGCCGCCCGACAGGTAGCCTGCGGCACTGAAACGGCGTTCGTAGAGGCGTGGAAAGTAAGTATAAACTTTATCTTTGTTGCGGATCATATCGTGACGGCTTCGGATCGCTGAAGCTGCAATTAGATTCTCATCTGGAGTGAGATGTTCAAAGACTCGACGGCCTTCGAGCACGTGCGCGATTCCGAGTTCGACCCGCCTTTGAGGCGACAGCGAGCGTAAGTTACGGTCGAGAAACTGAATATCGCCCCGGCGAACTTCACCTCGTTCGGCAACAAGCAATCCGCTGATCGCCTTCAAAGACGTGCTCTTTCCGGCTCCGTTGGCGCCGAGCAACGCCACCATACCACCGTCAGGAACCTCGAGCGAAACGCCCTTAATCGCAAGAGAGACATGGTCGTAGACGACTTCGATATTGTTCAGCGATAGAACTGCGCTCTTCGTTGGCTTTGGGCTCGTTTCAGTCATCATTGCATTATTTCTTCACATAGCCGAATGGCCACACCAAAAGATAATCGCGCACATTTTTGTATATTTTTCCGAGCCCTAAAGGTTCGACAAGCAGAAAACTAATAATCAGAGCCCCATAGAGCGCCTGAGGCAAATGTGCGAGTGCCTCAATGCTTAGCGAAACCCCGAACCGCGCCGCTCCCCACGAGATAAAACTATTCATGACGCCAGGCATAAGCAGAATAAATGCTGCGCCGAAGTAGCTTCCGATGATGCTGCCCAGGCCACCAACGATGACCATCGCGAGCACCTGGATAGACACGTCGACAGAAAACTGCTCGGGCGTCACGGCATGATAAAATGTGCCGATAAGGATCGCGCCGCTGACGCCTCCTATAAATGAGGAAGTCGAAAAGGCGACTAGCTTGAAATAGAAGCTGTTTACACCGATGACAGCCGCGGCAAAGTCCTTTTCTCGAACCGCAACTAGTGCGCGGCCAAGCGCTGTGCGACGCAGGTTCAACATAAAAAGGGTTACCAAAACGCACCATACAAGCGCCACGTAATACAGTCCGGCGTCGGAGACGATGGGCTGTCCTAAGACGCGAATGTCCGGTGCCTGCAAAGTGGCTTGCGTTCCCCCGCTGATAGCTGGGACATGGGAGATGGTCCAGTCCATGACAAACTGAAGAGCGAGCGTACTCAATGCCAGGTAAAGTCCCTTGACCCTCAAAGCCGCAAAAGCAAAACAGCTGCCTATGACTGCGGCTGACACGCCGCCGATGACGATGGAGAATTCCCACGGAACGCCGAATCGGTTGGCATGCACAGTCGCATAAGCGCCGATCCCCATGATGGCGGCATACCCCAAGTGAAACTGTCCGGCCCAACCGAGAATGAGATTAAGACCAAGCGCGCCGGCGGTCCAGACCAGCCAGGGGAGAAGGTAACTGCTCAGATAAAGTGAACTGAACATAAAAGGGGCTGCGACACCTAATGCGAGGATCATCGCGATGATCCATCGGTCGGCTGCTACCGGGAATAATGCTCGATCAGCAACGTAGTTTGTATGATATACGCCGGCTTGCCTGAAAAACATCGACTTATATCCTCTCGATGTCGTGTCGGCCAAAAAGGCCATGCGGTCGCAGCATGATAGTGACGATCAGCATCGCTGCATCGACGAGGTCCCGACTGGCGCCACCAAGAAGAGGATCAAGGTAACTGCCGGCGATACCTTCAACGATGCCGAGCAGCAAACCTGCAAGTAGCGCCCCGCCCAGGCTATCCATCCCACCGAGAACAGCGACGGTTACGCCTTTTAAGAGTAAGTGGGCCAGTGATTGATCCACGCCTTGCACCGAAGCCCACAGAACGCCTGCCACTGTCGCTACAACCGATGCCATCGCCCAAGACAAAGCAACGCCGCGCTCAACAGAGATTCCCACTGACCAAGCTGCAGTGTAGTCATCGGAAATTGCGCGTAATACTACGCCCATCCGCGTTCGAAAAAATAACGCAAATAAACCGAACATCACGATGGCAACCGCCGCACCGGCTGCGTAGGCGCGGTTGATCAGCAGCGCTCCCAGGAAAAGCGGGTCGTCGCTGATGCCGATTGGCATAGGACGTCCGGTGGCTCCCCAAATGGTAAGTGAACCGGCGCGAAGAAGGATTTCCAGGCCTAGTGTCATCATAAGGATCATGATAATCGGCCGCCCGGCGAGTCGACGTAATGCAATTCGTTCAATGGCGATCCCGATTCCGAACATCGAGAGTGTTGCCAGAACAATCGCAAGCCAAATTGGTGCGCCAAATCGACTCGAATAGGCGAGAACAATGTAGGCACCCAGCATCGTCATAGAGCCCTGAGCAAGATTCGGCACCGATGATGACTTGTAGATCAGCACGATACCCATCGCGACCAGCGAGTACATAAGGCCGATCAGACTTCCGTTTATCCCGGTCTCAGCCAGTAACGCCCAGTCCATCTTCACGCCTCCTGCACCGAAAGAGTGCGCTCGATTACGCTAACCTCGCCAGATTCATAAGCGACTTGCGCTCTCATCAATACGCTGCTCTTTCGATCATAGATTGCGTCGATGATTGGCTTGTATCGCTCCTCAACGACGTTGCGCCGGATCTTGCGGGTTCTCGTTACTTCGCCGTCGTCTGGATCAAATTCCTTATGAAGGCAAACGAAGTGCCGGAGCTGAAGTTTTTCCAACAACGTGCTATTGACGTGACGGACGGCCGAAGTGATTAGCTCGATCACCTGCGGATTCTGCGATAAGTCCGCGTATGACATGTATGAAATTCCTCGCAGCTCGGCCCAGAGCCCGACGGCGTCTTTGTCAATACAGATAAGAGCCGCCAGCGTATGGCGACCACGCCCGAGAACCGCAGCATCCTTGATGTACGGACTGAACTTTAGGCGGTTCTCTATATAATTCGGGATGTACCGCTCGCCCTCAGCGGTGTGGACGACATCGGACAACCGCCCCAAAACGACGAGATGCCCATCCGGCTCCAAATAACCAGCATCGCCGGTATGGAGCCAACCATCTTCCAGGCTGTCGCGGGTTGCTTGTTCTTGCTTATAGTAACCGCTGAAGACACTGCCAGAGCGTATCATAATCTCGCCGGACGCGCTTATCTTTACTTCGACGCCGGGAAGCGGACGTCCGACGGTGTGCAGCCGAACTTCATCGATGCCTTGTATAGCGTTGTAGGCACTGCTTTCTGTCTGGCCGTAAAGCTGCCGTAGCTTTATTCCCAGTGCGCGGTAGAATACGAACGTATCCTCCCCCATCGCTTCGCCGCCAGTGAAGGCGCCGCGCAGACGGGTCAACCCGAATTGGTCTTTGATCGGGCCAGAAACTAGAAGCTCGCAGAGCGGACTGAGCAATCGGTGCGTCAGCTTGGGCTTTTCTCCAGCGAGCTTGCGCTTCTCAGCAGAGATCGCAGCCCCCATCAACAGATCATAGCTGCGCCGTTTCAGCCAGGAAGAATCCTCCACGCGCACCTGAATGGTTGTCAGCAGATTGTCCCAGCTTCGAGGCGCCGCCAGATAGAATGTTGGGGCAATCTCGCGAAGGTTTTGCAAAACAGTCTCTTGCCGCTCGGGAATGTTGATAGAAAATTGCAAGGCGATACCTGCGCCCATCGTCACCGCGAAGTCGCCAACCCACGCCATAGGCAGGTAGGCAAGGATACTTTCACCGAAACCGAACGTCTTGCCTTCATAGGCATTGCGCACGCCTGACAAGAGGTTCCGATGCGACAGCACGACACCTTTTGGTTTTCCTGTACTTCCGGACGAGTGGACAAATACAGCAGGGTCATCTGGTTGAGCACGCGCGACAAGCTGCGCTAGGGCATCGGCGCTATCCCCGAGGTTCTCGTTTCCTCGGTTTTGAATCTCTTCCCACGAAGTCAGGCCCGGACTTGTATACGAGCCGAGACCACGGGAATCGTCGTAGATGATGAAATCGATTGCAGATCCTTGCTCACGCAACTCCAGAGCCTTATCCACCTGCTCCTGATCCTCAGCCAGAACAAACCGTGCGCTGGCTTCGTGAACAAAATGCCGTATCTCATCGATCGTCGCATCGGGATAAGCTGGCATCGCGTAACCGCCGAGCGCGCCAGCAGCCAGCATGCCTGCGTACAGACGCGGCCGATTGTCACCCAGCACGAGCAACACTTCGCCGCGCTTGAAGCCAAGCGCTTCCAGCCCGGCCGCGCATCGCATAACCGCGTCTCTAAACTGGCGCCAAGTTGTTTCTTGCCAAATCCCTTTGCTCTTCTCACGCACCGCCACCCGGTTTGGGCACGTTTCGGCATTGCGATCGAGAACACGTATGAGAGTGGTATCCGTTTCGAAGTTCCAGGTTTGTATTTGATTAGTGCGCGCCACCCGCCCCCCCGATATACGCCTCGATCACACGGGGATCAGCGATGACGTCAGCTGGAACGCCGGTACCAATCATCGCGCCGTAGTTCAATGCCAGCATTCGATCGCAGATGCCCGTAATGACATCCATATGATGCTCGATGATAAGGACGGTCACGCCGCGTTCGTCGCGCGCATCGAGTATGAACCGAGCCATAAATTCTTTCTCCTCCTGATTCATGCCGGCCATGGGCTCGTCAAGGACCAGAAAGCTTGGCTCCGCCGCAAGCGCTCGAGCCAGCTCAACACGTTTTTTGAGGCCGATCGGAATAGTATCGACGAGCTCGTCTCGCACGCCTTCGAGTTGAAGGAAGTCAATTACTTCCTCAACGGCGGTACGGTTTTCTGTCTCATCCCGTTGCGCCAGCCACCAGTACAGCGCGGTCCGCGAGACGCTTGGCTTCATGTGAATGTGGCGGCCAAGGAGAATGTTGTCGAGCACGCTCATACCATTGAAGAGCGCAAGGTTCTGAAATGTGCGGGCAATGCCCAACCTTGCAATGCGGTGTGGAGAGAGCCCCGTAATATCGCGACCGTTGAGCAGGATACTTCCGCGCTGCGGAGGATAAAATCCAGTAATCGCGTTCGTGAGGGTCGTCTTCCCACACCCGTTAGGGCCGACCAGTCCGAAAATTTCACCGCGTTCAATCTCTACATCGATGCCGTTGAGGGCGACGATGCCGCCGAACCGTCGTTCGACAGACCGACACTGCAATACCGGACCTGATAGCTCGCGAGCTAAAGGCAATTCGTTTCTCCCGAGCTTCTTTTGCTTTGGCTTGGTGCTCAAAAGCCCGCCAATTGAATATCGATAAATCTAACTAACGTTCGATTTTAAAGCAAGTTGGATGGGTGCGACAGCTTGTCGATGGGCGCAGAGTTAACCGATGCACCTTTTACCGATTGCCGAAGTGGGGTTTCCGCTTTTCACGAAACGCGGAGATACCCTCACGCGCGTCTTCGTGCATGAACAAAAACGGAAAACCGTCAATCGCATGACGCATCTCGTTACCCCCTAAGCCACGATTGTAGAAAGACTTGGCCATACGTACGGCGAGCCGAGGTTTCTCTGCGATCTGCTCCGCGAAGATCATCGCATTAGCGAGTAATTCAGCATGCGGTACAACACGCAGTGCTATACCGAGCCGGCAAGCCTCTTCCGCTGATACTGGTTCGCCGATAACACTCATTTCCTTGGCCTTAGCGCGGCCGACGATGTCTTGCAGCCGCACGATCGCAAAACCTGGCAGCAGGCCGAGTTTAATTTCAGGGACAGCGAACTTGGCACGGTCGGATGCGACGATGAAGTCACAGGCAATTGCGAGCTCAAAGCCGCCGCCGTAAGCTATGCCATTCACGGCCGCGATCACGATCTTACTGGTATTTTCCGGTGCCGCCAAAACTTCCATGGCATCAATCATGAAACCGCGCGCTTTTTCGGGATCGAAGTCAAATTCTTCAATATTAGCGCCTGCACAGAAGGCCTTCTCGCCATTCCCCATAATAACGGCTACACGGATATTCTCGTCCTTATCTACTTGTCTCAACCCTTCGAGAATACCGTGTCGAATGCCGGAGCTTAGTGAATTGAGCTTTTGTGGCTCGTCGAGCGTTAGGAGCGCAACGCTACCTCTGACTTCGTAATCTACAGATCCGAATCGCATAGTCCGCTCCCTTTGTTGACTTCTAGCGTTGTTAAGCGATCTCTTCAGCCTCAACGATCGCGACCACCGCGTTGCGTTCGACCGTCTCATTAGCGCGGCAGCTTATCGATTTGACGACGCCATCTATCGGGCTGCTAATCCGCAGCTCCATCTTCATTGACTCTAAGATCGCGATAACATCGCCGATCTTAACAGTCTCACCGACTTGAACGTTGACCATGCGGATCATGCCCATCATCGGCGCGCGCAGTTCGCCGCTCGCCTCAGGTTTCGCGCTTATATACGAGAGGTAAGAAATGGCCTTTAACGAATGGATTCCTTCGCGATCATGTATGAACAATCTATCGCCTTGTTGATGAATGCTTACGTCCTCATAGCGCCCCCCGACAATTGCGACGAACTTCCCGACATCGCTGGGATTGAGGCTGACTGTGAGTGTCTCGTCATTGACACTGATCATCATGCTTCCATCCGCTTGCCGCGGTGCAAAACGGATCTCCGTACTGACCCCATCGGCCTCGAGGTGCAGGATCGGTATTGGTGACAATCCATCATCGCCGCGAGCCATTTGCCAGGCCGTGGTTTCGCGTGCTTTCCAAGGATTGTTCACTGCCGCCGGCCGTTGCTGCATTAGCCAGAAATAGGCGCCAATTGCTGAAGCTTCGACATTTGTCGCCTTTCCCTTCTCTTCGAGACGGCCGATATTCTCGTCGATCAATCTTGTATAGAAATTCGCATTTCGGGTTTCTGGCAGCTCGAGCAGTTTTACCAGAAAGTCCTGATTGGTTGTAATGCCAAAGATTGAGGTTTGACGAAGCGCGTAGCTGAGCTGATCCAGTGCCTCCTCGCGGGTCGCGGCACTCGAGATTAGCTTAGCTAACATCGAGTCGTAGTACGGAGAGACCGAGGAGCCACACTCGATGCCTGTCTCCACCCTTACGGACTTCGGGAAACAGACATAGGCAATATCGCCTGTACATGGCATGAAATTGTCAGCGGGATCCTCTGCACATACTCTTGCTTCGACCGCATGCCCCACGCATGTAATATCTTGCTGTTCGAAACTCAGTCCTTCGCCGGCAGCAATCCGCAACATAAGTTCGACGATATCGACGCCTGTTACTAGTTCTGTCACCGGATGTTCGACTTGAAGGCGAGGATTTACTTCGAGAAAATAGTATTCGTTTCCGCTGACGATGAACTCGACGGTCCCGACGCCGCGGTATCTCAAACGCGCTCCAAGCCGAGTCGCGTCCGAGGTTATCCGTTGGCGAAGTTCTCGCGATAGATTAGCGGCAGGTGCTTCCTCAATCAATTTCTGGTGGCGACGCTGGAGTGAGCATTCGCGTTCGAACAAATGGATCACATTTCCGTTGCCATCGCCTGCGATCTGCACTTCAATGTGCCGACCACGTGGAATCAGCTTCTCAACGATCAACCCGGCGCTGCCGAACGAATTTTTTGCCTCGCGCATTGCTGCTTCGATTTCATCTTCCAGACCATCCGGCTTCGCTACTGCGCGCATACCCTTTCCGCCACCGCCTGCCGCTGCTTTCAGCATGACGGGGAAGCCTAGTTCGGTGACGGTCGTCACGATCGTGCTAACATCCTCACTAAGCGTTTGACTTCCCGGTACCGTTGGAACATTGGCGGCGCCAGCTTCGCGCTTCGCAGAGGCTTTGTCGCCAAGACGCTCGATGACTTCGGGAGTCGGGCCGATAAAGACCAGACCCGCAGCCTCCACAGCGCGAGCGAAGCTCGCATTCTCAGCGAGAAAGCCGAATCCAGGATGAATGGCCTCCGCGCCAGCAGCTTTCGCTGCGGCTATTACTGCGTCGATCTTCAAATAGCTATCAGACGCAGCACCACTGCCAATGAGGTAGGACTCCCCGATAGTCTTGACGTGCAGCGAACCGGCATCGACCGAAGAGTGAACACCGGCCACTTCAACGCCAAGCTTATGACAGGTGCGCGCAATCCGGCAAGCAATCTCACCACGGTTCGCAATCAGGATTTTTTTAAACACGATCAGTCCTCTGTCGTCACATCCGCAATACGCCAAAATCCGTGTGCTTCTGCGGCAGGCGGCCCGCAAGATCGAGTAGCAGCGCCATCACATTTCGCGTCTCGAGCGGGTCAATCACCATGTCACACCACGTATTGCGGGCGAAGTTGTACGCGTTAGCGAAGCCTTCGAATTCTTCGCGAACCGGTGCGCGGTAGGCTTCACGCTCGCTTTCGGTCCAACTTGTTCCCTCGCGCTTGTGGGTTTCGTCCTTCACCATCGCAAGCGTGTTGGCAGCCTGATCGGGGCCCATGATAGCTGAGCGTCCGTTAGGCCACATCATCATCGCGTTCGGCCGGAACGCGCGACCGCACATCGAAAGATATCCTGCACCGTAAGCGTTGCCGATTATCAATGTGTATTTTGGCACGTTAGCACTGGCCATCGCGGTGATCATCTTGGCACCATTCTTCGCAATGCCGCCTTCCTCCGCTTCCCGGCCGACCATAAAACCGGTGACGTCCGCCATGAACAGCAAGGGAATTTTGCGCTTGCAACAGAGGTCGATAAAGTGAGTTGCCTTTAGCGCGCATTCGGAAAACAGCACGCCGTTGTTGCACAAGATGCCGATTTCGAAGCCCATGATACGACCAAATCCAGTGATCAGGGTTTCTCCATACAGTGGCTTGAACTCGTGGAACTCACTATCATCCACAATACGGGCGATCACATCGCGATTGTTTGTTGGCACCTTAGGGTCAGCGCTGATCAGGCCGTAAATTTCGGCAGGGTCGGCGCGCGGCGGGAGTGGCGACGATATACTCCATTTCTGCTCCGGGACATCGCCGAGTCGGGCAACGATATCTCGGGTAATAGCGATGGCGTGACTGTCGCTTTCTGCTAGATGGTCAGTGACGCCGCTGATGCGGCTATGCATCTCACCTCCGCCGAGCGCTTCGACACCGACCTCTTCTTTTGTAGCTGCATAGACGAGCTGCGGTCCACCGAGGAACATTGCGCCCTGATTGCGCACGATCACGGTCTCGTCGCATAGCGCTGGAATATATGCGCCACCAGCCGTCGATGGACCATGTACCACTGCGATCTGCGGAATACCCTCAGCGGACATCCGGATCTGATTGTAGAAAATTGATCCAAACTGACCTTCGTCTGGAAATATGTTCGGTTGGTCCGGTAGATTAGCGCCCCCAGACTGCACGAGCGTAATGCAGGGCAAACGATGTTGCCATGCGAAGCGCTGGGCTCTGACGTGCTTTTTGCACGTTATACCGTAATAGGTACCGCCCTTAACCGTTGCATCATTTGCAATTATCATGCACGCGCGGCCTGATACAATGCCAACGCCCGTGATTATGCTACCCCCAGGCGGAACGCCGTCATGCAGGCCTTCCCCGGCCAGTTGGCAGAATTCTAAAAACGGTGAACCAGGATCAAGAAGTGCGGTGATCCGCTCGCGCGGCAATAGCTGCTTGCGCTCCTTATGCAGCCGTCGGGCCCGCTCCGGTCCGCCGATGGTGGCCGCCGCGCGTCGAGCTTGCAGATCAGCGATCCGAGCTTCATAAGCCTGGCGATTTCGCTGAAATTCGTCGCTCGTGGTCGAAATATCTAACTTCATAATAGCCATGCGGCGTTTGACCTAATAGCTGCGCGGCAAGCCCATCACGTGCTCGCCGATATAGTTGAGGATCATCTCGCGGTTAAGTGGCGCGGTTTTTAGCAGACGCACCATCGGATAGATGTCAAAGATGCCATATTCTTTGGTAAAGCCATTACCTCCGTGGCATTGAATTGCGGTGTCTACAGCTTTGATGCCGGCATCCGCTGCGGCGAGCTTTGCCATGTTCGAAAACTCACCAGCCTCGCGCCCCTGATCGAAAGTCCAAGCCGCCTTCAAAGTCATCAAAGAAGCCATTTCAATATCAGTGCGCGCATTCGCCAGCGGGTGTTGAAGGCCTTGATAGGAACCTATAGGAACGTTATTGAATACTTTCCGTTCTCGCGCGTACTCGACTGCCCGATTGAGGGCATACCTTCCGAGACCGCAACAGATTGAACCCACCAAAATTCGTTCGGGATTAAGGCTCTTGAACAAGATGCCGAAACCTTGGTCGATCTCGCCCACGACATCCTCCGGTCCGAGATCTACATCATCGAAGAATAGCTGCCATTGCGTCTCCGGCGCCGGGATACTGACAGGGATGTATTGCTTCTGAAGTCCCTTAGACTTGAGATCTACGATGAACAATGTGAAGCCGTCGGTTTTCTTGCTAACGTCAGTGTGGAGCTTAGTGCGAGCGACAACGAGCGCATAATCAGCTCCATCGGCGTCGGTGATGAATGTTTTCTGACCATTTAAGGAAAATCGATTCCCGCGCTTGGTTGCAATCGTGCTGGTGCGGATCGTGTTAGTACCAGCGTCAGGCTCCGTGATCGCGAAGCAAAAGCGGGTCTTGCCGGAGCACGCATCGGGGAGATAGCGCGACTTTTGTGCCGTCGTACCGTGTTTCGCTATGAATCCTAAGCTCATTGCCGCCCCGACAACTAAATTCAAAAGAGGAATTCCGTTGTTCGAGAGGCCCTCCAAGAACAGGTGCATTTCGACCATGCCTTGACCTGCCCCGCCGTACTCCTCCGGCACCATCGTTCCGACGAAGCCATCGTCGGCAACTTTTTGGTATAGAGCCTCCGGGAATTGGTGCTTGTCGGCGCAATCCATCCAATAGCGCCGATCAAACTTTTTCGCGATGGAGTTTCCATAGTCGAGGATCTGTTGCTGTTCCTGCGTGAGATCGAAGTCCATGGATGAAGCTCCTTTTCCAAGTTCAGAAAATATCCTACGCAGAACGTCACCTGCGCGCAATCTAACGATCGTTAGAAACTAACGTTTGTTAGAAATTTTGGCGTTGTTTTCAATCGGTTTCTGCATCGAGGCGGCTCTACGAGCGGCGAAAGCGCGGTAGAGCTGTCCCGTCCCCCGAAATCTCCACCACCAACGTGACATTCAAATCGAAGGTGACGTCTTCAGGTGGCCCGCCTGTAAAAGTGCTGATCATTCGTGGGCCCTCTTCGAGATCGACCAGCAGGACTGCATAAGGCACGTCGTCCTTGAAGGCAGGGCCTGGTGCGCGATGCACGACGCTGAACGAATGGACCTTGCCGCGTCCGCATGCCGGTCGATGCCTGATATCCTCGGCGCCGCACTGTCGGCACATACCTTGCTGGTAATATTGGACATGACGGCATTTGTCACAATGTTGCAGCAGCAAAACGCCGTCGCGCAGTCCCCGCCACAACTGCGCGGAGTCTGCATCTGGCGACGGGATCGGCTTTTCGCTGGCTCTGTCATTGCCTGTCACAGCACATTCTCCGTACCGAGAACCGTAGTCGCGTTTGTCGCGTAACCTGCGCCCAAGCTGTGGACGAGCCCGAGCTGGGCGCCAGCAACCTGCCGATCACCACACTGGCCCCGCAGCTGCGCGATCACCTCGTAAAAATGAAAGAGCGAGCCTGGCATGCCCGGGTGCGCAAACGACAGAAGCCCGCCGTGAGTATTAGATGGAATCTGACCACCATAGGTCATATGGCCATCAGCGACAAAAGGGCCGCCTTCCCCCTTTGGACAAAAGCCCAAGTCTTCCAGCATCATAATAACCGTACCGGTGAAACAATCGTAGATTCCGGCGATATGCATATCCTTGGGACCATATCCCGCCATCGCATAGGCGTTGCGGCTGGACATGACGGCGCCGGTGGATGTTAGCGACGGCATCAGAAATATGTGCTCGTGCGTGTAGCACTCGCCGCCGCCTAAGATATAAATTGGATTAACAATACCGAGTTCCTTCGCGTGCTCGGCGGAGGTTAAGATAAATGCGGCTCCACCATCTGAAATTAACGAGCAATCAAGCTTGTGATAGGGTGTGGTGACCCAACCCGAATTCAATACGTCGTCGATGGTGATCGGCGCGGTTTGCTGAGCGCCCGGCGTGCGTGACGCGTGCCACCGCGACACCACCGCGACTTCAGCGAGTTGTTCCGCCGTCGTACCGAACTCCCGCATGTGACGATGAGCTGTCATGGCAAAAGTGTTAGCTACTGGAATCCCATACGGCATTTCGTATTGCTGGTCACGGCTTTCAGTCATCGAGCGTAACGCCATCTCTGGCGTTAACCCTGTCATCAAGCTATCACCGGCCGTCAAGAGAATGACTTTCGCTAAACCGCCTTGGATCGCAGCGGCGCCGATATTGAACATCGTTGCAGCCGTTGCGCCCGATACCTGCAACGTATTCGAGAATGTCGGCTGAATGCCAAAATACTCACTCAGGGCTACGCTAAACCGATGAAATGGAGATGCGAAAGCGTGACACGACAGCACCCCATCGACGACACTTTTCTCTAGGCCGGCATCGGCGAGTGCTTTTTTGGAAGCATCGGCGGCCAGCCATAGAGCGCTTCGCCCTGGCACTTTACCGACCGGTGATATACCGATGCCGATGACCGCGACTTTGCCGCGCAGCGTAGTTTCACTCAAAATGCATTTCCTCCCGCGGCAGCCTTGGTGAGCATGGCCTCGAGCTCGTGGCGCTGGACCTTGCCGCTGGTCGAGCGCGGAAATTCAGAGAAATTGATAAACTTGAATTGTTGCGGACACTTGTAGGCGGCAAGCTCGCGTCGGCAAAGGCGCACAAGATCCGCTTCGGTTACGCTGTCATCGCTTCGGGCGACAAAAGCGACAGGGACTTCTCCCCATCTATTGTCTGCTGCTCGAACAACCGCGGCTTCCGCAACGCGGCTGTCACTCATGAGAACGCGCTCGATCTCGGCGGGATAGACATTCTCACCGCCGGACTTAATCAGATACTTGACGCGATCGACAAATTCGAGCGTGCCATCTTCGTTTCGGCGGAATACATCGCCCATATGAAACCATCCATTTCGGAAATCCCGTTGGTTCACGTCGTCGGCTTGCCAATATCCGGAAAACAAGGTGGGACCGCGCATGACAAGTTCACCGGGCATGCCCTGCGTAACTTCGCGGTCCAGAGGATCCACCAATTTGACCTGGCAAAACGCATTTTGTTGCTTCGGAAGCTGCTGCGGAATAATTCCGGGAGCAATCAGCGCACGCGTTGCGGGAGGCAACCCCGTCTCGGTTGCGCCGAAGCTATTAAGGTAGGGTGCCTGTAATAGCTCGGTGACTTCAGCAATCGCATGAGGCGGAACCAAGTCGGCCATAGCTCCGCAAACGCGAACACCTTTAACAAGTGTACCTTCTTGCTTCAACGCTGCAGCGAAGGCCTCGACCATGCCCGGAATTAAAACCAGCCATCCAATTTGATGATGGGCGAGAGCGTTGAGCATCGGCTTGATCTGAAATCCGTCGATCATTACGACGATACCGCCGCGAAGCAATGTCGAGATCGCATGATCGGTAGATGCCATATGGAACATTGGCGCCCAAGCTACGAAGCTATCGCGATTTGAGATGGCAAGCTCGGAACTGAAAACCAACGATCTCGCGATCATTGCGCGATGCGAGATGATTGCGCCTTTTGGCACCCCCGTGGTCCCGCTCGTATAGAGGATCACGAGGCCATCTTCCGCTTGGGCTACAATCTGACATTCGTGATTGATCTGCTGCGCCAATTGATCTTCGTACGCCGGTCCGATCTCGAGTATTTTCCGATCGCCATTTTCGAGAATGCTTTTTAGGTCAGTCTCTACGATGACGAGTTTGGGGGAAACAAGATCGACGCAATAGCTGAGCTCGCGTGACGATAAACGCCAGTTGAGGCAAGCGGTTATGACGCCGAGATTCGCTGCGGCAAGTTCAACCTCAATATATTCGGGCCGGTTGCGCGAGAGCAATGCAACACGATCACCCCGACGTAAACCACTCGCTGACAGAACGGATGTTAAGCGTTCAATGCGATCGAGCAATTCGCCGTAGCTTATTTCTCGGCCCTGATACTCGATCGCAACCTGGTTCGATTGAACCTTTGCGCGGCTGCGAAATAGCTCGCTCACTGTCTGGCACGAGCCAGCCATCGTGATGCCGTCGAGTTCGGCAGGCATGTTCAGTTTACTCCCAGGGTGTCTCGTTCCGTCATGGGCAGCTCGACAGAGCTGAACTATATGCTTGCAGCATCACCGGATCAAACCTAAAATCTAACAGATGTTCGAAAAAGAACAGACGACTGGTCGTATGTACCGTCGTTGCCGCAAACATGGTGAGAAAGATAGGAAATACAAATGGCCGATCGTTACGCCGCCTACACAAGCCTGAAGCTCGATTATCCATCCGAAAGAATACTTCGCATTACCTTTGACCGTCCGGAAACCTACAACTCCGTGGACGCCGCGACCCATACCCAACTTACTCATATCTGGCGCGATATTAATGAAGATCCAGATATCAATGCCGTCATAGTCACGGGAGCAGGTAAAGCGTTCTCTGCAGGAGGTGACTTCGAACTGATCAAAAGTATCCTCGACGATCCCAAAGCCCGCATGTCTACTTGGAAGGAGGCAAAAGACCTCGTTTACAACGTTATTAACTGCAACAAGCCGATTATTTCGGCCATAAACGGCGTAGCGGTGGGCGCCGGACTTGTCGTAGGGATCTTGGCCGATGTCTCGATCTGCGGAAAATCTGCTCGCATTGTTGATGGACATACTCGACTAGGTGTTGCCGCCGGCGACGTTGCCTGCATTATCTGGCCGCTGCTGTGCGGGCTCGCCAAGGCGAAGTACTATCTTTTGACATGCAAGCCGCTTTCTGGATCGGAAGCGGAGCGTATCGGACTAGTTTCATTGTGTGTCGAAGATGCCGAACTTCAGAAGATTGCACTGGAAACAGCCGAAGATCTGGCGGCTGGGGCACAGAGCGCGATCCGTTGGACGAAGTATGCCTTGAACAATTGGCTTCGCGTCAACGGCCCACTGTTCGATACCTCCACAGCGCTGGAGATACTCGGTTTTACAGGCCACGAAGCACGCGAAGGTCTCGCGTCGCACCTCGAGAAGCGCAAACCAGTATTCCCACCGGATTGTCCAATCTGATTCGATCGAGATGAGCACAAAGAGGGCCGGTTCATCCGGCCCTCTTTATAAGGTCACAGATTCGCAAGTTTCGCACGCAGGTGTTCGACCGCCTCGGGGTTCGCCAATGCAGAAAGATCGCCTGGATCTTCGTTTGCGAGAACCGCGCGAAGCACCCGGCGCATGATCTTCATGTTCCGTGTGCGCGGTAGGTCCTCGAGGAATAGAATTGTTTCCGGGCGATACGAAGCGCCCATGCCCGATACGATGGCAGATGAGAGCTGAGCCACGAGGCTAGAATTGCCCTCAACTTCCGGCATCAGAACGCAAGCACATACGATCGCCGATCCTTTGATCGCATGTGGAATTCCGAACACTGCAGCCTCCGCTAATTTTCCAGTTGCGATCAAAATTCCTTCAAGCTCTGCTGGACCGGTGCGTTTTCCCGATATCTTGATGGTATCGTCAGAACGGCCCAGGATGTAATATAATCCATCCGCCTTGCGCACCGCGAAGTCGCCGTGGACCCATACTCCAGAGATAGTACTCCAATAGCTCTCAATGTACCGGTCGTCCGCCTTCCAAAGACCCTTCGTTAATCCAATCGAGGAATGACGTAACACCAGTTCGCCGACGACCCCATCCGGCACTCGCGCGCCGCTGAGATCGACGATGTCAGCTCCTACGCCAAGCGCAGGTCGTGAAAACGAGCCGGGATTCATCGGGTGATTTGGGGTTCCGGTAAATATGCACCCCCCGACCTCAGTCCCGCCAGAGATATTGATGATCGGGATTTTCTTTTTGCAGACATGCTCGAAGAACCACATCCAAGGCGCGGTGGTCCATGCTTCGCCACCTGATGCCGTCATCCTCAGGCTAGAGAGGTCGTATGTTTCGACCTCGTCGCCATAGCGCATCAAACTGCGCACAATAGTCGGCGACACGCCAAGATATGTAACCTTGTAATCGGCGATAAGACGCCAGAACCGCCCAGTGTCCGGGTAGTCAGGCGTTCCTTCCGCGATCAGCAGGCTGCCGCCGGCGAAGCTTGGGATGCAGGCGCACATCGCGCCGACCATCCAGCCCATATCACTAAAAAAGAAGAAGCGATCGTCGGGCTTGAAGTCACCGCAGATGATCATATCGCGCGTCACCATCGAGCCAATGAAGCCGATATGCGTCCAGACACATCCCTTAGGCTCACCCGTCGTACCCGATGTGTAAAGTAGGATCGCCGGATCCTCAGCCTGCATCTCGGCTGTAGCCATCATCGAACCGGTGGATTCGAGCACATCATGCCACCAGCGGTCGCGGCCACTTTGCATCGGCGTTTCGATTTCAATACCGTCTCGCCGGGCCACGATTACGTGCTTCACCGAAGGTGCGTGTTCTAACGCCGTGTCCAACACGGATTTGAGGGCACCCACTTCGCCACGGCGCCACGTGCCGTTGGCGGTGATAACGGCCTTGGCCTCGCCATGATTCAATCTTGATCTGATCGGAGCTGGGCCAAAACCAGAAAAGAGCGGCATCACGATAGCGCCGAGCTTCAAAATCGCGAAGAATGCAACGAATGTCTCGGGAAGGTTTGGCATGTAGATCGCGACGACATCGCCTCGCTGAATACCGATGTCGTGTAAACCTTGCGCCAGCCGGCTCACCTCGAAATCCAATCCACGATAAGTCATCGAGCTTCGCTCGCGCCTATCTTCGCCCTCCCAGACAAGAAAGGTCTGGTCCCACACCGCCGTTGCACGATGTTTGTCGATGCAGTTGAGAACGATATTGGTGGTGCCTCCTACGCACCAGCGCGCCCATGCTTCGCCTCTCGATACATCGAGCATCTCGTCGTATTGACGATAGAATCGAATTTCGCAAAACTTTATGACTTCCTGCATCAGCCAAGCGGGATCTTCTTCGGCCTTAGCAGCCAGGCTGTCGTAGCTTTCTTCACCGACGGCGAGCAAGAATGCCGTCAGGTTGCTTTGAGCGACCAATTCAGGGGGAGGAGTCCAGATGAAGGATGTGCTTTCGCTCATGTTATGCTTCTGCGATCTTACTCGTTTGGGAGCTCGCAGCCTAACGTCCGGGTCGAGTTTGCGTCAATGGGAGCTATCCAGTTGTTCTAACATCTGTTAGAAATGGTCGTCGGTGAGGAATGTCATGGAAATGATTTCGTGTGAATGGTTAGCTTCGACACCGCATATCGATGTACACTCGGCCGAAGTTCGAGAGTTTGTCCTCAGCAACCTTCCGCAGGCCGATACATTATCGCCGATCGAGAAGGCGATTCGCCTGTTCGATGCCGTTCGCGACCAGATCGAATACAATCCGTTTAATATTGGAACGACACCTGATGACTATCGGGCCAGCCACATCGCTAAGCAACCGTCAAACTATTGCGTTCCAAAAGCGGTTCTTTTAACCGCCGCTCTACGCGCAGTGGGTATTCCAGCTGCTGTAGGCTTCGCCGACGTCCGCAATCATCTAAACTCGGTAAAGCTGGCCAACCTCATGGAGACGGACCTTTTCATCTATCATGGCTATGTGGCGCTCTGGCTGGGCGAAAACATGCTCAAAGTTACACCCGCATTTAATAGTGAGATGTGTCAAAGATTCGGTGTCAAGCCGCTCCTTTTCGACGGTAGGAGCGATGCGCTTTTCCACGAATTCGACGTCAACAGCCGCAGACACATGGAGTATGTCAATGATCGTGGGTTGTTCGTAGATCCGCCCATCAAGCAGATTTTGAAAGAGTTTGAAACCAAGTATCCTAAGTTGTGGCGATCGAGCGTCGATCGAACACGCATCCGCGACTCGTCTTTCTAAACTAAGCCAGCAGCCTATCGGCTCAATCGCCATGGGTTATTTGGCGTATTGTAGCGCTATCCGGCCGATTTTTTCACGTGCAATCACAAGCTTTTGGATTTGGGCGGTGCCGTCGCCGATCTGAAGACCCATGACATCGACGTAACGTTGGTAAAACGGAAGGTCGGTCGTGTAACCGTAATGGCCGTGCGTCAGGAGGCATTGATGAATTATTTCGCAAGTTACCTTGGGTACGTACCATTTGCACATCGCTGCCTCGGCGGTGTGAGGCAGCCCACGATCGCGCAGAGATAACGTGTAAAAGCAGAGCTGCCTCATCATCGCGAGTTGGGTTTCGGCCTCAGCCAGCGGGAAGCTTACACCTTGATACTGGGCGATCGGCCGCTCAAACGCCCGGCGTTCGGTGCTGTACTTCCAAGCTTCGTCAACGGACGCTTGCGCAGGTCCGATGCATTCAAGTCCAATCAAAGCTCGACTATAGTCGAATCCGGCCATAATCTTTGAGAAACCTTTATTCTCCTCGGCCATCAAACATTCAGCCGGGACAAAAACATCGTCGAAAAAGACGGAGCCGCGGCCGACCGGTCTGGTACCGATGTCGTCGAAATGTGTTCGGGTAATGCCGGGCAGGCTAAAGTCCACAAAAAAAGCACTGACGCCGCGTGCACCGTCTTCGATTGAGCCAGTTCGTGCAAAGACGACGGCTGCATCGCATTGGTCAGAAAAGCTCATCGAGGTCTTTTCGCCATTGAGGCGGTAGCCATTGCCGGACCTTTCGGCGCGCAAAACCAAACTCGCTGCGTCCGATCCACCACGGGGCTCGGTGAGGCCGAGCCCGATGATTGCTTCGCCCTTGATCACCCGCGGCAGCCATTCCTCGCAGATGCTTGGTGTCGCATGCTGGTTCATCATCCCACCCATCAGCGAAGCGAGCAGCTGGACGTAGCTGACATTAAAGTCGCCATAGGCAATCTGTTCGATTATCACACCAGCGGTGGCACTGCTCTGCGCGAGGCCACCGTATATTTCAGGAAGATCGACACCAATAAGGCCGAGATCGCCCATTTCCCTAAGCACCGCTCGATCGATGCGGTCATGCTTCGCTCGCGTTAGATACCGCGGGGCGAGTTTTTCCCGAGCGTACCGTTCGGCGGCTTCGCGGAAGGACCGCTGCTCAGTACTTAGCGTGTAATCCATGACGGGCCCCTAAAGCCGACTCACCAACTTGCGCTCGATCGGATAATATCGCATTCTAACAATTGTTAGAAATAACGCAATCGTGCCTCGGAGCTGTGCTGATGATTGGAGTTTCTGGGTATTCGAGCCTTTTGTCACCGTTGGGAGTGGGTCAAACAACGCTGCGTAATAGAATAATCATGGGCTCGATGCACACTCGTTTGGACATGGAGCCTAACGGGCTGAAAAAAATGGCGACATTCCTTGCTGAACGCGCCAAGGGCGAGGTTGGCCTAATCATCACGGGCGGCTACGCTCCAAATACCGCCGGCCTCATCGAGCCCGGCGGACCGATTCTGACCGAGCAATCACAAGCGTTGGAACTGCGCCGTGTGACCGACGCTGTTCGCCATTATGGCAGCAAGATATGTTTACAGATTCTGCATGCGGGCCGTTATGCTAAGCAGCCAGAGTGTTTTGGGCCGTCGGATATCCGCACCCGCATCAATAAATTTCCGCCCCGCGCTATGACGTCTGCCGATATTTCGGAGACAATTGCCGACTATGTGCGTTGCGCGCTTTTGGCGAAGGACGCAGGATTCGATGGTGTCGAGATCATGGGATCTGAAGGCTATCTTATTAATGAGTTCACGGTCCTGCGGACCAATGACCGCACAGACGAATGGGGCGGAGCTGAGGAAAACCGGCATCGTCTTCCCGTCGAGATAGTCAGCGGCATTCGCGCGGCTACCGGACCGAACTTTCTGATCGTCTATCGCATCTCCGCGCTGGATTTGGTTGAGGGTGGCGCGACCGGGGACGAGGTCAGTAGGCAGGCGAAGCGGATCGAAAGTGCCGGTGCTGATATACTGAACACCGGGTTCGGTTGGCATGAGGCGCGCGTGCCAACCATCGCCTACCCAGTCCCACGAGCCGCCTGGCGATTTGCGGCCGCCCGGCTGAAGAAAAGCGTTGATATTCCCGTGGTGGCTTCGAACCGGATCAATACGCCCGAAGTCGCCGAGGACATTCTAGCATCTGGGGACGCCGACTTGGTGTCGATGGCGCGCCCGATGCTTGCCGACCCGCATTTTGCTCGCAAGGTGCGGGAAGGTCATGCCGACAAAATCAACATATGCATCGCCTGCAATCAAGCTTGCCTCGACTTGATCTTCTCGAATCGTAGTGCCACGTGCCTCGTGAATCCGCGCGCTTGTCGTGAAACAGAATTTGACGACAAGAAAGCAGTAAAAGCTCGCAAGATCGCGGTCATCGGCGCCGGTGCGGCTGGACTTGCCGCAGCAACAGAGGCAAGTCAGCGAGGGCATAAAGTTACGCTGTTTGAGAGTAGCGATCGCGTTGGTGGTCAGCTAAATCTTGCGCGTGCGGTACCCGGCAAGGCCGAGTTCGATGAAATGCTGCGTTACTACAGCGGGAAACTGTCGGATGAAGGCGTAGAATTGCGCCTCAATACGACGCCGGATTCCGACCAACTCAAACGCGAAAACTTCGAAGCTGTTGTGGTTGCTACCGGCGTGAGCCCGCGATTGCCGGACATCGCGGGTATTGATCATCCCAAAGTTGTTTCCTACAGCGACTTGCTCGGTGGGAGAAAAAAAGCTGGCCGCCGAGTGACCATCATCGGCGCAGGCGGTATTGGTTTCGATGTTGCCGAATATCTCTGCCATTCCAATCCCGGTGAAGAGCCGATGTCACGGCGCCTCACTACAGTGGAATTTATGGCCGAATGGAATATTGATGCCACTCTGGCCATAGCTGGTGGGTTGTTGGGCGATCCGTTAGCTCCAGTGCAAAGCCGGCGAGAAATTACCATACTCCAACGTAGGGTAACGCGTCCGGGTGCTAATCTTGGGGTATCGACAGGGTGGATTCTACGCAGCAGCCTTGCCAAACGCGATGTCACGATGATTGCAGGAGTTACATACGAGAGGATCGACGACCACGGCTTCCACGTGAATATCGAGGGCAAGCCTAAGTTGATCGAGGCAGACACGATCGTCGTTTGTGCCGGCCAAGAAGCCAACCGCGGATCATTTGAAAAGCTGAAGTATGCCGGCATCGAAGTTCACATTATCGGGGGCGCGCGGGAGGCTGCCGAGCTTGACGCCATGCGTGCGGTCGATGAAGGCGTGCGTATCGGCAGCGCATTATAGTGCGTTGCCGGCGCGCGTAACGAGAAAGGTTTCTGCTTAGTTCGTTTTGGCGCATCGCACCAGCAAACTGTTGCCACTCCGCTTGATTACGCTACAGGTGCGGGGTTGACTCACTTTGCTTTGGGGAGGGCGGATTCGCGCTTGGCGAACTTCACCGCATCGATCATCTGACGCGCGTCGTGTGCCAAGTGCAATGTCTCGCCGCCGTCGATGTACCATTCCTCACCGGTGACAAACTTCCCGAGTGACGAACCCAAAAAAACTATGGCAGCTGACACGTCACTAACGTCGCCCATGCGGCCCATTACGTTACGATTTAATTTGAGCCATTGATCGGGGTCAATTGGATAATTGTCCATTCCTTCAGTTCTGACCGTGCCCGGCGCGACACAGTTGAGACGAATTCCAAACTCGGCCCATTCGAACGCAAGCGTTTTCATCATCGATAAAACGCCCCCGCGCGCGGCCGCCGTATGTACGAAGCCACTCAACCCCGAACGGACGCAGGCCGTAACGAAAACGATTGATCCGCCATGATCGAACATGAAGTAATCCGCGACGGCCTTGGTCATTTGCCACGATCCGATAAGATTGTTGCGGATCACAGTTTCGAAGCCTTTGTTGTTGAGTTCGCGCGCTGGTGTGACGAATTGCCCACCGGCGTTGTTGACGAGAATATCAAGGCGGCCAAATTCTTTCTTGATACGCTGCATGGCGAGATCGATCTGTTCAGGTGCGCGAATATCAGCGGGAACAGCCACCGCTTTTCTTCCTAGCTGGCGTATGAACTCCGCACAGTTCTCTATGGGCTCAGCCCGACGTCCGATTAGCGCAATATCTGCACCGCTCCGCGCCATCTCGACGGCAGTCGCGCGGCCCATACCCGTGCCCCCACCGGTTACCAGAGCAACTTGGCCTTTCAACAGGTCTGATGCAAAACGCATAGGCGGGAGCGGAGACATGGCTGTTCCAATTATTTTCTGTTGCTTTCGTGTGTGTCGACGATATTCTAACAGATGTTAGAAAGGCACGGAAGCAAAACAAGATGTCTGACGCCAGCCCGATTGTCTATTCGCGCGAAAATGGCATCGTGACGATTACCATCGACCGGCCGGAGCGCAAAAACGCGCTATCAATTGAGGCGATGAATGCTTTAACCGATGCGTGGGAGCGCGCGGAGAAAGATACGCAGGCGCGAGTAGTGATTCTGACTTCCACCGATTGCGGTGTGTTCTCCGCCGGCCTGGACCTCAAGCAAGCTAGTGAGGTCCGCGCTCGCGATGGTGTCGATATTTTGACATTGATGCGCGATCCTTTGCAGACGGCAATGCGAAAAGTGTCGAAGCCGATCATCGCTGCGATGACTGGCTCATTAATGGCCGGTGGTATGCTCCTTGCTATCAAGTCTGATCTGAGGGTCGGCCTTCGCGGGACCCGAGCCGGGATCACCGAGGTTAAAATGGGGCGAGGTTCGCCCTGGGCGGTCCCCTTGCTGTGGATGCTCCCGCAATCGTTGGTCATGGAGCTCGTGATTACCGGAGAAACGATGCCTATTGAGCGTCTCGCGGAGCATGGCTTTGTCAATTACCTCGAAGATACGCCGGATGCGGTTCGGGCTCGCGCGTTGCAATTGGCTCGCGGGATCGTTGAGGGAGCGCCGCTGTCGGTTTCAGCCGCGAAAGCCAGCGTGCTTGCAGCAATGGATCTCGGTTGTGCCGAAGGACTTCTGGAAGCCAATCGGCTGCACGTGCAGGCGTACGCTAGTGAGGACGCGATCGAGGGCCCCAAAGCTTTCTCGGAGAAACGCAAGCCAGTTTGGCAGGGCAAATAGATGTCAGGGCTTCTTCAGGCCGTCAAAAATCAAGAGTTCGGTTCGACGTGCGAGCTTCAGAACCGCATCCTTACTGTCGAGGCTGAACCATTCGATTGTCCAATTCAGAGCCCCGATCACAAAAATGCGAAGCGGCACGATCTCTATGTCCGCTCGTATCTCGCCAGCGCGCCGTGCGTCGAGAAAGAGTTTATCCCAGTACTTGGCATAGGCTCGGCGCAAAGGCCGGTGCGGCTTTTTCAGCGATTCGGGAAGTTGGCCGTAGATCCTGATGTTAGCGGATGTGAAATCGCTGTCTTCCAGCAAGGCAACCAGATGTGCTTCGATGGCCAACCCAATCTTGCGCCTATGAGAGACATCGCCGGCGTCTCGGTGCGCTTTTTTGACTGCTTCAAAAACCCGCAGCAACCCGAGATGGAGCACCTCATCGAGAATTTGCTCTTTGGAATCGAAGTAGTAATAGACGCTTCCGGCTTTGATCTCAGCAATCTCAGCGATCTGGCGCAAAGTCGTGGCCGAGTAGCCTTGGCGACGAAATAATCTTGCTGCCGCTTCAAGGATCGAGTCGCGTGATTTTTCGGATTTCGAAATGATCGCAGCGGAAGACTGCTTCGATGACGCGGCCGACCCTTTTGCCAGACGGTCTGGTGCATGTTTAGCGACATCCTTTGGGGGACGCTTTTGAGACTTGGAAACCAAAGGAGACCGCCGTGCGTGATAAATGTCAGAGCTTAGTACGAAAGAAACTAATGCCGCAGACCACCAAGTTCGTCAATCGTCCCGGGATGGCAGAATGCACCTTGGAAGATTTAGACCTCTAACGAATGGCGGCCTGTGCTGTTCGACAGAATTATACTTAAACAAGCGGATTGGGAGGAGGACGGCATGCGCGGACTTGATGGACGACGAGTGATTCTGACCGGGGGAGCCAGTGGTATCGGGCGAGCGACAGCGTTGCGGCTTGCCGATGAAGGCTGTGTCGTCGGTGTGTTCGATCAGAATCTGAATGGAGCCGAAGAAACAGCGCGGCTAAGCCAAAGTAAGAAGGGCAAAGTGCTTGCTTTTCAGGTTGATATCACCGATCGCGATGCTGTCGAAACTGCAACAAATAGCTTCGAGGCCACGGTCGGTCCAACCGAATTGCTCGCAAATGTCGCGGGTTGGGACGTGCCGGTTCCATTTCTTGATACCGATCGGGCGTTTTGGGATAAGGTAGTCGGCATCAATCTCTATGGACCGCTTAATTTGCACCACGTTGTTGTTAAGCGGATGGTCGAGCGCGGCTTCGGACGCGTGGTAAACGTTGCATCGGATGCGGGCCGGGTCGGATCATCGGGAGAGGCCGTTTATTCCGCCTGCAAAGGCGGACTAATCTCCTTTACCAAAACAGTCGCGCGCGAGCTCGCAAGAAAGAATATCATCTTGAATGTCGTGTGTCCGGGTCCCACCGACACGCCGTTGTTCGAAGCATTCACCAACAGTTCGCCGACGGGTGGCAAGATCGCGGAAGGGCTCGCTCGCGCCATTCCGTTGAGACGGCTCGGCCAGCCAGACGACTATCCCGGCATGATCGCGTTTCTATTAAGCGACGATGCGGGGTTCATTACGGGGCAAACGATCAGCGTGTCCGGCGGGTTGACTATGCACGGTTGATGTACGTTGAGGAATATACGATGAGGAGTTTCACTCTTGGCGACGTCTATCGCCGTAACGCGTTGCGTTTCCCTGACCGGGCTGCCTTCATAATCAAGGGAAGGCGGATCACGCATTCGGATTACCTTTATAGGATACAACGATTGGCCGCAGGTCTCGCGGAGCGTGGCGTGAGCTCAGGCGATCGTGTCGGAATTGTTTCGCAGAATTGTCTTGAGATGATCGAGTTGATCGGAGCAACCGCTCTGCTCGGGGCGATCCTGCTACCAGTCAATTACCGACTGCAGCCAGATGAAATCGCGTATGTTCTTGCCGACGGCTCACCAGTGATCGTCGTAGCCGGTGAAGACTACCACGACACGATCGTTGGTTTGCGGCAATCTTTGCCGACAGTGGAGCATTATTTCGCTATCGGTCAGGAGAGCCCATACCTTACGCCGTTCGCGCAATTATCAACGAACAACACTTCGCTTCCGTTTTCTGCGATCGACGCCAACGACGGCTTTGTCATAATACATACCGCTAGTGTCGGCGGCCGTCCGCGCGGAGCGTTGCTGTCACAGATGAACTTGTTGACCGCGCATAGCTCGCTTATCGACATTTGGCAACTGACTGAGCAAGACGTTAGCCTCGGAGTGCTGCCGCTATTTCATGTTGCTGGTCTTGGTCTAATGCTGGCGACACAGCAAGCTGGCGGAGCCAGCGTTATCGCTACGAAGTTCGACGCAGCGGAAGCGATCCGCGATATTGTTGCTGAAAAGATCACCATCATGTCGGAGTTTGCGCCGATGTTGGGAAGCATCCTAGATCTGGCCACTCCTGGACAACTATCATCGCTTCGAGCCGTCACCGGACTGGATTCGTCCGAGACGATCGAGCGGTTCGAGCGCGAATGTCCCGGCGCGGTATTCTGGGTCACGTTCGGGCAGTCTGAAACGTCAGGTCTCGCAACGCTCTCGCGATATCGAGATCGCCCGAAATCTGCCGGCCGACCCATGTTCTGGAGAAGCTTGGCGATCGTTGATAGTGAAGATTCTCTAAAGCAAACGGGAGAAGCTGGTGAGATCGTTGTTTGTGGCCCGACCGTTTTTTTAGGATACTGGGGTCTCGCAACAGACACGGACTACACGCTTCGGAATGGCTGGCACCACACGGGTGACATTGGATATCTCGATGCCGACGGTTATCTTTTTTACGTCGGTCGAATGCCGGAAAAACAATTGATTAAAACCGGTGGCGAAAATGTCTATCCTGCTGAAGTCGAGAACGCGATACGCAAACATCCAGCTATTGCCGACGTTGTAGTGATCGGCGTTCCCGACCCACAATGGGGCGAATCAGTCAAAGCGATCTGCGTCTTGCACCCATCGATGGAAGCCACACCCGAAGAGATCATTGCTTTTGCCGGTGACCTGATCGCGCGTTACAAACGACCAAAGATCGTTACGTTCGTCGAAAACATTCCGAAGAATTCCGCCGGTAGAATCGATGGAGCTTCTACTACATCCACTCACGACTGCAAAACGACTTGACGTAGTGCGTGTTCGAACTGCAATGTATCGCACAGTCGTCCAAATGATCGTGTAGACGATAAAGCTTCGGGTTTTTAAGTGCAGAAAAATCGGAATTGCTTGCAACTTAAGAACGACCAGATGTGTAAAATCATTTGCAGTGCTTGAAAGTTACACAACAAATTTTCGTTGGCCGGCTTGGGCACGTGTAGTGAAGTATTAGCGCTATAGTCCGTTTGCGCGTAACCTCGACAGGGTTATTAAATGTGTTCTGCAGCATTTTTGCCTCCGCCAACAAATTTTGGAATTTAGTCTATAATTCTGCGCCTTCTTATTTTTGGTCTTTCGTTAATCATTTGTATGCGCGTTAACTGCGGAGGGTGTCCTCCTGACCCTCTCCGTCAACTTGCCCCGGTCCGCCGGGGTTTTTTTTGTCTATGTGAGCGCTTCAGGCGCAAGAAAGCTATACTGGCGCGAGGAGCAAAGACGCTTTTTGCGTGAAGAAGGATCTGGATTTTTTAACAGGGCGAATTCCTTTTGCTGGCCTTACCAGCATAATAAAACTGACGCGTAGCTGGGAAGCGAGGTCGGCGCTGGTGCGGTATCAGTCTCCGAGATTGCAGCATCAGACTTCAAATTGTGACGTTCGCTTATCCGCTGGGTTCGTCACGAAGGATTAGGTCACGCCGACCGGCAAGCGAATGATCAAACGACTTAAACGCTCGTCACAGTCTTATTTTTGGAAAGCCTCAGCTCCAGCCATCTGCTAGACCTAGCGAGCGGAAGCGTTTGATGCGTGAAGAAGCACCTGTCTCACTGAAGATGAAGAACCCTCGACCTCGCACGTTAAAGCGTTCTAAGACTAGTGTTCAACGTACAATGCTGTGGTGGGTTCTGATTAGAAATTCGACAATAGCATCGGTGAATGTATCGTTTTTGTCGCCGACCACCATATGAGTTGCTCCCGCGATGTCGCTAACCTCGGCCTGCGGTACAAGGCATTTGAAATGAGATACAGCAGCCGGTGATACCAAATCGCTGGCGTCACCTCGGATCAGATGTACCGGGAGGTCTAACCGAGATGCTGCCGAGTCCAGAACCGCTCGCTTGAGAGCGGCGCTTTCCGGTTCCGCGCTGTTCGCGCTGTTCGCGCTAACAATTCTTTCTATAAACGCTGGATCCCAGTGCCAATAGTACCTTCCGTTGCTTTTAAGCCGCAGATAGTGATGAAGGCCCGTGGGCACGCCCTGTCTCTTTCGGTGAGGCATGTATTCCGCAATGACGCGAGCCGCCTCCTGCGGGGAAGCGAAGCCATCGCGGGCCTTCGCAGCCATAAAGTTCACTACGCGAGCAATTCCTTCTGACTCCATTTGTGGGGTAACATCTACGAGGGTGAGCGACGAAAAGGTTCGAGGGCGCACATCTCCTTCCGCGATAATTCCCGCCAAGCCACCAAGAGACGCTCCTATTAGCGCTGGTCTCTGCGGACATGCTTGCGCAAGAGCTACGAGGTCATGTGCAAAATCGCGGATTTCATATGCCCCATCTTCTGCCCATGAGCTTTCCCCGTGCCCCCGCATGTCGATAGCGACCGTGCGAAATCCGCAAATCGCGAGACGATCAGCAGTTCGTTTCCAGGCTCGGCGTGTCTGCCCTCCACCATGCGCAAGAATAACCGGAAGACCCGCTTCGTCGCCCATGATCGAAGCAGCTATCGCTTGCCCGCCGTGGCCCATCAGAATTATTGGTTTGGCGTCAGACACTAAAATTGACAAATCTTTTGTTTTGCACCACGCAAAATTCTCGATTATATGACAGAGTTTTCTAACAAACGTTCGATGGATCCGTCAAGATTTCGATCGAAAGGCTGTGACTGCCTGACCTGCCCCTGCGGATTTCCTACAGTTGAAGGTAGAGTGCTGTCTTCTGAAGGACCGACAGCTGAAAAGAGCCAAGTGTATGGAAGAGCAGATTGACCTGCTCCCCTGAAACGCCCCCGATTTTGAGTGAGGTTCTGTTCTCCATTGAGGAGACGGACGATGCGTAAGAGCAGATTTACTGGACAGCATATCATCAAGGTGTGAAGGAGCACGCTGCCGGGATTTCGGCGAGCGATCTGTGCCGCAAGCACGGGATCAGCGATGCTGACTTTCTACAAGTGGCGATCGCGCTACAGCGGGATGGAGATCTCCGAGGCCGGTAAGCTGAAGGCGTTGGAGGGAGAAAACCGCAAGCTGAAGAAGTTGCTGGCGGAGACGATGCTGGATGTCGACGCTGAAGGAGTCGCTCGCAAAAAACTTGTAACGCCCAGCTTGCGGAGACGAGCTGTGACCTGGGCGATTGACGAGAAGTGCTACTCGCAGCGGCGGCCTGCAGGCTGGCCGGCCTGCAGCCCAAGACCTACCGCTATGCTTCGACGCGGCCGGCCGATGGTCCGTGGCGGACGCGACTAAGGGAACTGGCCTTGCAACGGCGGCGCTTTGGCTACCGTCGCCTGGGGCTGCTATTGGCTCGGCAAGGGATCCAGATCAATCGGAAGAAGTTTTACCTGCTCTACAAGGAGGAACGGTTGACCGTGCGCAAGCGGGGTGGCCGCAAGCGGGCACTAGGCACCGATGATGATCCCGCAGGATCGGAATTTGCGCTGGTCACTCGACTTCGTGATGGATACGCTTTCCAGCGGACGACGGTTCCGTGTCCTTGACCTTGGTCGATGACTTCACGCGGGAATGTCTTGGCCTGGTCGTCGACACCTCACTCGCAGCGTTGCGGGTTGTTCGTGAGCTTGGCCAGATCATCGAAACCCGAGGTTGCCGGCGCATGATCGTTAGTGACAACGGCACCGAGTTTACTTCGAATGCGATCTTGGCCTGGCAGGACGCGCTCGGGATCGAATGGCATTAAATCGCGCCCGGCAAGCCGATACAGATCGGCTTTGTTGAAAACTTCAACGGTCACCTGCGCGACGAGTGCCTGAACGAGCACCTATTCGCCAACCTCAACGAGGCTCGCCAGATCATCGAGGAATGGAAAATCGGCTAGAATACCAACCGGCCGCACACGAGCTTTTACGGGCTCACGCCGACAGAATTTGCAGCCCGCCCCAAAAGGGGCCAAACCCAGAACGGACTCTACTTATAACGATGGCAAACTGGGGAGCAGGTCAGCAGCTCTTCTCCCTCCCTCGATTGCGCTGCCAGATTTATATCGTTATTTCAATAACATAAGAGTTCGCAGTTTTGTTCTGAATGGCGCGCCAATGTCCCTTATTTCATACAGAGTTCTAGGCGCGCCCAGCGCCGGCTCAAATTTCGCCTCGAGTAAGCCGTAAAGGGGCTCGTCGCGAAGGAAAGGGCGCGCGGGACGGACTGCATTGTCGCAGAAAACCGCGAGCGATGCCGACCCCAATAGTGCTACGGCGCTGCCATTCGGTTACTACCGCCACAGCATCTGCCGTTCGTCTCGTGTGCCGAGAAGACCAGCAGTTGCTCGCCGGACTAAGGCTCCCGAGGCATGGATATACTTGCGGCCGTGAGGAGCCAAAGACGTCACCGATACTCGGCCTTAGCGCGGATACAAAGTTCCCGCTCAACCGAGATTCTACGTCGTTCTCGGAACCTTCATTTGCGCTGTGCGGATCAGCTGCCAGACACAGCCTCCAATCACTGCGATTGCTGCCTGAGAATGGTACGGCCCAACCGAGAACTGTCCGGTCCAATTTACCTGCCGGGTAATCGCCCTTTGAGCGCCTCTGACGATACTGGGTCTGCGGCTTAAAAAAAGGGATATCAATGCCTCATTATGCAGACGTTGCTGCCGGCTATATTGCTCTTTGGAATGAGCGCGATGTCGAGAAGCGAGCCACAATGCTTGCATCTCGTTGGACCGAAGACGCCGTCTACGTCGATCCGCTCTCGAAAGCCAAGGGCCTTGCTGAAATGGATGCACTCGTCGCCAGCGTGCAGGGTAAGTTCCCAAGAGACTTTAAGTTCGCCTTGCGTGGCTCGCCGAACGGGTTCGGGGAATATTTGCGCTTCTCCTGGAGCTTAGGCCCAGCTCGCCAGTCGGCTTCAATTGAAGGGACGGATTTTGCCACTCTGGAGCGGTCCAAGATCAAGAGCGTTACCGGTTTTCTTGACAAGATTCCAACCTCCTGATTGCACGACACCAGCCGATGCATCCGTGTATTAGCTAGGGGGCGGCTTCGAGGGACGAGATTTGCGGCTTATGAGAACAAGCGCGCTATCTCGGCACACGAAAAGCGTTGCCCAGAGCGCGAACACACTGGCAATGGCAAAAGCAAGTACATAGGTTCTCAGCCGGCTTCGCAACATATCAAAGGCAATCGGGACCAAGGAATAGGTCGCTTGGTTGACCGCTGCCGCCTTTGCGACGACATCGCCGGCTTCATACTCGGAGGAGAGTTGCTGCGCGATTAATGGAGGCAACCTATTAGTACTGCCGGCTCCCGCGTCAACAATCGCACAGCCCAGAGCAAGGACGATCCAGCCTTCACCGATAGCCAGGAACGCGGTGCTGCTCAATAACAAAACTTCCGGCAACGACCACACATCGATCTCCGGGACCAAGAGTTCCGGGGAAAGGCAAGATGCGCCTACGATTGCAAAAGTGCGGTCAAACTCACCATGCAAGCTGCCAACTCAAGCGAATTGATCTTCGGACGCCAGGCGTCTGTGACCACGAGCCTGCGCTTAGGCGACCGCCCTTGCGAATGGCACCAAGCTCGCTTCATCCGACATCTGCTGTGGCCGCACCTCGGTCCAGCGGATAATCTCGAACCGCCCATCATGATGCTCGACCACACTGGTGCAGGATTCCACCCAATCACCAGTGTTGATGTAGCGGATGCCACATTCGTCATGCATCGCCGCATGATGAATGTGACCGCAAATCACCCCCTGTGTATGGTGTCGCCGCGCTTCCGACGAAAGCACCTCCTCGTAGCAGCCAATGTAGTTGACCGCATTTTTGACGCGCAGCTTCGCCCAGGATGAGAGCGACCAGTAGGCAAGCCCAAACCGGCTACGGACCCAGTTGAGCCAGACGTTGGCGGTGAGCGCGGTGCGATAACCGAAATCGCCGAGCAACGCCAACCAGCGGGCGTGGCGGACGACGAGATCGAAATGATCGCCGTGCACGACGAGATAGTCGCGCCCGTCGAGTCCGTTGTGGATCGCATACTCGACCACTTCTACAGCGCCAAAAGTCGAGCCCGTGTAATTGCGGATGAAATCGTCGTGATTACCAGCCACATATACGAGCCGCTTACCGCGCCGCGCCAGCTCTACGAGTTCCTGTATGACTACATTGTGCGTGCTTGGCCAATACCAATTCGATCTCAGATACCATCCGTCGACGATGTCACCGACCAGATATACGGTGCCAGCGTCATACTGGCGGAGAAAGTCGACCAACTGCTCGGCCTGACAGCCCTTGGTGCCTAGATGGACGTCAGAAATGAACAGTGTCCTGACCTTGAGGACGTCGCGCGGCGTAGGCGTCGGCCGATCTGAAAGGTCGCCGATTTCGCGTTCGCGGAGAAACGCCATCGCCGCGGCCTCCGCCAATCCCGCGACAGCTTTCGTCACATCGCGATTGGCACGTCGCCTGAAGATCGAGCGATACCAGTAGAGGCCTGCGACAAGGGCTAAAAGTGCGAGTTGCACGCCACGAGGCCGCGCGTCGGACGCGGCGACGCCGAACTGAAGGCCAGCCAGTAGGATCAACAGCACGGCGATGAGATGCTCAATTGCGCGCAACCCGGTCCATATGCGCACCAATAACGATCTCATGCAATTTCCTCGACGGCGTTGGGCGCGGCGATGACACGCGGCGGTGTGCGGCATTGCTGAGCGATTGCGCGCTTGTAGACACGAAGTCCGAGAATGATTGCGATCTCTGTAGCGATGAGGAGGGCGACCACCCAAAAGCCGATGCTGACCGGATTTTGGTTGCTGCCACGCAATGCGTAACCCAGGCTGAGAAACGGCATGTTCCAGATCACGGTGCCGATCGCGGTAGCCGCTACAAAAACGCGCGGTTCGAGCCGTAGCACGCCAGCTGGAAGAGCCAGATAGATTCGCACGGTCGGTAGTGTCTGGCCGATCAGCGTTACCCAGAAATGATTTCCGCGATAGGCATCGGTGAGTTGTTCATAGAACGAGAACCGCAACAGTACGTATTTCCCGTAGGTTCTCACTAGTCTCTCGATGCGCTGCGAGCCGAGCGCACGTCCGAGCACGTACCAGCCGATCGCGCCGACAACGGAACCGATGCTTGTCGCCACGATGGTCATCGCGAGCGTCGCGCCATCTGGCAGAGTGAGACCGAGTAGCATCAACAAGACGTAGGACGGAAACAGTGGAATGAACTTCTCGGCGACCGCCAGGCAAACGATGCCGGCGAGGCCGAAATGCAGGAACATTGCGATGGTACTTGACGTATCCATGATGCCTCGATCACGTGTAGAGTGGGCGTCGGCTGATCCGGTACACTGAAGCCGGCGGAAGATTGCGAAAGGTCTGTCCGATGCAGCTTGCCTGCAGATCGAGACGATCGAGGATTGCATCAGGAACAGGACAGCGTGGTCCGTAGGTGATCTGGTAGACCGCGCAACCAGGGCGGAGATAGGCAAACGCGCCGCTGAGGATCATCAGAACCTTCTCCGGCGGCATCGTGAGCAGCCCGAGTCCGGAGACGATGGCGCCAACAGGGGCCCCCTCGAACAGTCTTTCCTTTGTCATCCAAGCTGCGTCCATCCACAACACCCGCACGCCCGGGAAGCGTCGCTGCAGAAGTGGAATGAAATCGGACCCGTACTCGATCAACGTCAAATCTTGCGGCCTGACGCCGCGGCGGAGCAACGCGCGCGTGAAGGCGCCGGTGCCAGGGCCGAGCTCGATCACAGGACCGGTGTCGGCCGATATCTCCTGCGCTATCAGCGCCGCCACGGCGGGTCCAGAGGGCGCAACGGCTGCGACGCGCAGCGGATCGCGAATCCATGCAAGGAAGAATGGCAGGATGTCAGCGGCCGACATAGCAAGTCTCGCTCGAGAGATCGCCAGTCTCGTAGATTGGATTCAGTAGCAAAGCCATTTTCAGATCCTTCCGCTTGCTTGTGTCCGCCATCGAAAAGTGGAGCAGTCACCAGGTGAGCCATATCGGGCGCGCAGGATGATCAAGCCGACCCTCAATGATGGCTTCGATGTCATCCAAACCTTGCGATAATCTGTCGCGAATGCGTATTCTTCGTAGAATCTCACCGCGACGCTTTCGCCGAGCGATCCGCAAGGTTGTCGCAATGTACTGGACATAAAACCGGCCACGCCGAACATGAAGGAAAGACGTCTCGATGCGGGTGCTGTTGGTGGAGGACGAGCCGGAAATGGTCGCCGCGCTACGCACGGCGCTCGCCCGCCACGGCATGCTCGTCGATCACGCGCCTGACCTGTACGAAGCCGAGCTGATTGCGATTGAAAGCCATTATGATGCGATAGTGCTCGATCGCCAGTTGCCTGACGGCGACGGCTTGTCGCTCATCTCGAAACTGCGTGAGCGTGGCAATGCTGTGCCTGTGTTGGTACTCACTGCCCGCGGTGAACTCGCCGACCGTGTCACTGGTCTCGACAAGGGCGCCGACGACTATCTCGGCAAGCCGTTTGCGTTCGAGGAATTCCTGGCGCGTTTGCGGGCGCTGCTGCGCCGACCCGCAAGCATGCAGAGCGATGTCGCGCGGATTGGCCGCCTAGCGTTCGATGCTAACCATCGCGAAGCGAGTGTCGATGGCCGGCTGCTTGAGATGCCACGGCGCGAATTATTGCTGCTGGAGGCGCTGCTGCAACGCATGGGACGCATGGTACTGCGCTCGGCGTTGATGGCGGCGGTCTACAGTCTCGACGACGAGGTTCAGCCCAATGCACTGGACACCCATGTATCTCGGCTGCGCCGCAGGCTCGCTGAATCGGATGCCGGCGTCATCATCAACGGCGTTCGCGGCCTCGGCTATGTACTGCGGGAGACACCGTGAGCGCGTTGCGATCGCACTCGCTGACTTGGCATCTGGTCGGACGCCTCGCGGGTTTACAGGCGATCATGCTGACGATTCTGATCCTCCTGATCGGGCTCGCAGCAATTGCGCTGCTCCGCGCGGGACTCATGCTCGAAGATTACGAGGGCAACACGATCGACACTTTGAAAGAAGCGCTCACTCGTGACGCTGGCGGCGGCTTGACAGTACGCAACACGGCTGATTTGTCAGCCCTTCGATCGGAGCATCCCAACCTCTGGTTCGTGATCCGCGACACGCACGGCCATCAGCTCTCCGAAGGTACCGTCCCACAGCAATTTGCACCGATCGTAGCCGCACTCGATCACGTTAGCGACGCGCGACTGAGATGGAATGCAGCCGAACCATCGCCGCCCACAGGGCTGGTCAAATGGATCGATAGTGCAGTTGGGCGGGTCCAGATTCTAACCGGGACATTCGGTCAGCTCTCAATCTCACGAGCGCTGGCAAGCACGCCGCTGTTGTTCTTCAACCTCATTCTGCCGATCATCGTGCTGATGACACTGGCGACACTGGTCGCGACTCCGTTCGTGGTGCGGCGGACCATGAGAGGACTTGAGCAGGCGGCGACACAGGCTGAACGCATCAATATCGACCAGCGGGGCGTGCAGTTGCCGCTCGACGAAGTGCCAGCCGAGATTACGCCTCTGGTCAAGGCCATCAATGACGCGCTCGACCGCCTCGACAAGGGCTATGAGCGCCACCGTCGCTTTCTCGCCGACGCCGCGCATGAGCTCAGGACACCGATCGCGATTCTATCGACGCGAGTATCCACGCTCGAGGCTGGTCCCGAGAAGACTCGCCTGCTCGAGGACACCACGCGCCTCAGCGTCATGGCCGGCCAGTTGCTCGACCTCCAACGCCTCGATCAAGGCACGGGCGCCTTCGCGGCTGTCGATCTCGTTGGCGTCGCCCGGCAGGTTGTACTGGAGCTTGCACCGCTTGCGTTCGCCGCGGGTTACGACATGGCCTTCGAACATGATGACGAGAGAAGCGTTGTGACCGGCGACCAGACCGCGCTCGAACGCGCGCTGACCAATCTAGTGCAGAACGCTATCGACCACGGCCAGCGCCGCGGCACCATCTTGGTGCGGGTGACGAATGATTGCCGCATCGAGGTTTCCGACGACGGGGACGGCATTCCGGACTCCGAGCGCGAACACATATTTGAGCCGTTTCATCGGCTACATCACGGCGGCCGTGGCGCAGGCCTCGGTCTCGACCTCGTACGATCGATCATGCAACTACATGCCGGCTACGTCGAGATTGATCGATCGTCCTCTGGGGGTGCCTGCATGCGCATGGTATTTGCAACTTGATGCGGGCGAAGGGCCGACCCAAGCACTTTGACCACGTTTCGTATGCGGAGGGCCGCTCATAAACTAGGGAGCGAGAGAGGCTGCGGCTAAGCTTTTGCCGAAAAACCTGCTGTTTCACCTCTCGGGCTGCCCACCACGATTCTCGACCGAAGCAATTGCACCACCACGGCTTGGAATTCTTCAATTCGTCGAGTATCCAAGGGTTAGATGAATTCGCTAGGCGAACGGAATCATGTCGGATCTGCCCCTCTCTCATCGGGAGGATCGCCTGCGTTCCTTTCTCCATTCTTTTTATTTCGACGCCGCTCTTCCTGAACCCTAATGTTGTGCATCAGCGCCGTTAGCCGCCGCCCGGTAATTGGCTGGCCGTCGCCCTGCGTCACGCCCTGCACGGCAAGGCCCGCCGCAATTTCGGTCCATGTCGCTCCATCTTCGCGATGCATCCGCTCCAGTTCCTGACGATTCCGCCGGATGATTTCGGTAGCACCTGATTTAACTTTTCCGATTGGCGAATCCTGCCGCTCGGCTTTCAGCGATTTCACGTAATCGCGCAAACGTTCCAGATCGATACTCATGGACGTGGGCAATAGGGACGGTTTCTTAAAACGTCACTTCATCGTTCGATGAATAGATCCTGCCAACTCGTTATCCCGGCCCGTCGTATTTATTTCAAATCACAAGCCACCAACGTGATTCGGCAAGTTTTCGAGCAAGACCGCACGCATCGCGTGGCTTTTTAGAGATCGGAATCGATTGAGTTGTCTGCAAATGAAGCTTGATTGGCAGCAAACATGTTGATCACATCGACACCGCCATTCCTGCAACGTTGAAATGAAGTCGCAGTGCGCCCTGGTCACCGAGTACCACACATATACCACACAAAAATCTGACGCGACCTGCTTCCCCTCTCTCGATTGCGTCGCGCATTGGCCAGATGCTGGATCATTCCCGTTCATATTGACGTCGTAGCCGCTCTGATACGTGGCAAAGCTTTCGCGCAGCCAGCTTCGACTGCTCCACGCAAGGTTCGCTTGCTACGTCGCTGCTACAGATCGCACTCCATCGCTCGCAGCAAACGCAAGAATCCACCTCATGATGTCCCCAACGACATCCGATTCTCGGTCAAGACCTGTGGACAAGAAGGACGCTTCGCCCGCGCGAAACGCGCGCAAAACGCCCACGGAGCATCCACACATCGCTGCCGCAGCGGCGATCGACGAATTGCTCGCCAACGAAGCACGGGCAGGCCTCCGGCGGACGCGCGACGCCCAACGCGAGGAATCTCCGAAAGCAATAGCACGGCTCAACGTGCCCCCGGCGCGCATTGTTGCCCGGCCGATACAATCGGCGGGATGGAAAGCACCGTTCTTCTCGCTGGCCCTGGTTGTCGGTCTTTCAACGCTGATATCAGCGGGCAGCATTGCATATCTGTTTCTACGGCCGCAGTTGGCAGGCAACGTTTCGGAAACAGAGCTTCGCAACATTCGCGAATCCGTCGCACAACTGCGCCAGCAGGTCGCAGACCTATCTTCAAGTACAGCCCGTCCTGAAGTGGCAAGTTCACAGCAGCCGGCAGTTGAGCGTGCGCTCTCGCGAAGCATCGAACACGAACCACTCGAACAACACACGAGGGCCACACGCAACTCGGATGAAAACCACGCGAGCGAACCAGCTTCACCGGCGCTCGAGGTCACGGGTTCTATTCAGTTGCCTATAGCATCGATTGCAACGACATCCCGCGCGATCATTGATGGCTGGCACATTCGACGCACCTATGACGGTGTAGCGGTGCTCGAAGGAAAATTCGGAGTCATTGAGGTCTCGCCAGGGCAAGATATCCCGACACTCGGCCGGATTCAGGAAATCAGTAATGACAGCGGTCGTTGGCAAGTCATAACCAGCAAGGGCATTGTTGTTGGCCGGTGAGCCGCAAACTTTGCAGGAATGACCGACAGCAACGCGCAGGCAGGAAGCTAGCGATGCACAGGACTGAAAATGAGCATGAGTCCGATTGTTTCGGCGGCGAAGTGATCAAAATTTCCTCTGAGACAAGTGACGGCGTCATATTCCCTGCTACCGATGCGCACCAGGCGCAACGCGATTGCATGCTCGAACTACTCGGCAGCCTTTGATCCGAGATGAGCCACGCCAACTCATATCGTCATTCTGTCACTAGCGCGCCCTCGATGGGTGAGACGTGAACAGCATGGCGTCATGCAATGATATGACAGCAGGGCTGGTTTCCATTGCGCATTTTCAGAAATGCGCAAGCATGTATGACATCGTCATATGCACAGGACGAGAATTATCCACTTGTTCGTTCGAACAGGGGCCCGATTAAGGTCGACGACTCTTTGCAAATCTTGATCGGTCGACTACTTGATAGTGAGGTACCATCTTGACGTAATGGATAAGGTGATTCCTGTCTTGTTTGGACCCGAGGGGTTGCTGCTGCACCGAGCGCGTTCTGCTTGGCAACAGCGACCTTTCTACCGAACCTGGCAAATGCCGACCAAGCGCAAGCATGAAGCGTCGTTTCATGCTTTGAATGAGAGGGAGCTCTCAAACTTATCGATCGAGCGGGTCATCAAGAAGGGGCGCCCGACTGCATCACTTGTTTCCGACCCGGTAAAAAGCGACCCGGATTTCGGAGCAATGTCGGCAGGCCCTCGACAATGCTCTTCTCGATCCTGTCCCAGTAACTGTTGTGTTGCGTCTCCAAGGCAAAAATGGGGCGAATACGCCTAGTTCGACCCCATGACGACATTCAGGCGAACACGCAGGGGATTAACATGTTTGTTGTGATCGATGACCGAGAGGGCGTCACACAAGGCTATGCGGCCGGATTTGACCGCGAAGGCGTCGTTTCAATTGGGTTCACGTCCACCGACTTCCGCGACTGGCTCGAGGGCGCTGTCGGCAATGACCTGACTGCCATCCGAGCCTTTCTGCTCGGCGATTGCCCGGACCGCACGAGCATTCCATCAAGTATTCGCAACAGATCGCGCGCGCCGATCATTGCGCTCAACAGCCTGAAGCATCTCAAGCAGACCATCGAGCTGTTCGAAGCCGGCGTTGATGACGTCGTTCACGCCCCCGTACACGTCAAGGAAATCATGGTGCGAACCGCCGTCATCCGGCGTCGCACCCTCGATCAGAATGAGCCGGCCCAGACTAGTATCATTCGGGTCTTTCTCGACGGGCGCGATCCGGAGATTGCGGGGCGAACGCTGGCCCTTCCGCGCCGCGAACTGCGGATTCTTGAACATCTGGTCGGACATCAAGGAAAATGGCTGACGAAGACGCAACTTTTCAATGCCGTTTACGGATTGTTCGATGCGAGTTTCGATGAAAACGTCATCGAAAGCCACGTCAGTAAGCTACGCAAGAAACTGCGCGATCATCTCGGCTTCGATCCGATCGAATCAAAACGTTACATGGGTTACCGCCTCGACGACATGAAATCTCGCGCCATTGGCGAGATGCCGATTTCGAAGGCGAACTGAGGCTAAGCCTCCTGCGCAAGAGGACGCCGGCGATCGGCGTTGGCGTCCACCGCCCCCTCTCAGGCTCCCTCATCCAGTTGGGAGATTTCAGCGCAAGAAACAGTACCACACGACGACCACGCCCTATCACGAAACGCCATCGCCCCCTTCAGCGACCAACCCAGGGCCGCGGGCCGATGCCTCAACGGCGAAGCTGATCCTTCGAGACATAGTTGAAATCCTGCACCAGGATTTCCTGCAGCGCGTCCACCTGCAGCCGCTTGTTCACTTGCATCCGTACGGCCTGCACGAACTGCGCGAGATCGTAACGTCCAAGGTTTTTGAAATCGAGCTTCTCGTCACTATAGAGCGTGCGAAACGCTTCATCGACCACGAACGGTTCCGGCGGCACGGGGAGCTGGCGCAATACTTTTGCATCAGCGGTGAAGACGAGCTGGGTGATCACATATCCCTGGACGTTACCCTCGGCGATCATCGGCACGTTGATCACCTTGACTTTTTCATAAACGAGACCTTCCGGCTGCTCCTGCTTTGCAGGTAATGCGGCCGCGGTCTCCTTCCAATAGGAAATACCGAGGCTCGTCCCGACCGTCACCAGGCAGGCCCAGACGCCCGTCAACAAGAGCTTCATCATGAGCGGCTAACCGGCATCGGCAGCGAATAGGTGCCGTCCGATTCGACCTCCTGGATCGACTTCGCGATGATCGCCGAAACTTCCCGCACCGCATCGAGGTGGATCTGCAGCGCAGCCTGATTACGAATTAAGCTCGCACGCAGCTGGATGAGCTGTGGAGTCACCCGGGGATCGGCCTCGATGTCGGACGTCAGCCGTATTGCGCGGGTCAGTTCGAGCAAGCCTCGATTCTTGCGCTGGCTGAAAGTGTCGAAATCGACAACGGCGCGGGATTCGAGCTTGGAAGTCTCCTCATCGATCGTGACCTTCAAACGCTCGATCGCAGCGAGAGCGTTGCTCTGGGTACCCAGCCATTCGGCACCGGCATGCTGTTCCTGAGTCAGGACCGGTATCTCTTCGACCGCCAATAGTTCAGAATCCGTAACGGCCAATGCCTGCGTTTCCAAAGACGATGCCATATTCCGGTGTTCGATCTCTTTCATGTTCCGACTCGCTGTGATGACCGGTGCCGGCCGTTATGCTTCAGTACCCGGTGTTGCGACCGTGCGCGATTTCGCCAATTGCCGGGCAATGCCGATGCCCTTGCCCTTCGCCATCTCATTGCCGATCTGCTCGGCCATCATCGAGCGCCAGATGTTACCGGCGCTCCCCTTGCCGAACACTTGCTCTGCGTCTTTCGGCAGCATCGCTTCAACGAATATCTGCAGGACGAATGCCTCGAACTTGCGATAGACCCCGTGGCTCCCCTCGTTCTGGCGGATGACCGGCGTGGTCGGAACTGGCGCGTGGGCCGGCACAGGCGAGGCCTCGGTTTGAACGCCGGCGAATTCCCCTTTTAGGGCGGAGACAAACTCGGCTTCCCGAGCCGGGGTCATACGTTCGAGCCGGCCCGCCGCATTGCGTCGGGCGACCGGATCAGCCGCATTGATGACATCCGTAATCAGATCGTTGGCGACCGGTGCGACCGTCATGTCGTGCTCCAATCAGGCTTCGTTAGATCAAACATTCGGAAGCGACCGGCGAACCGCCTTATCAATTTCATCGTCGAGCATGCGCTTCTCGTCTTCCCTCGCCGCGCGCCCTACCGCGAGGTCAACCAGCCGCTCCACATGCTTCAGTTTACGGCCTTCCGTTCGCGCGTTCTCGGCTAGCCGCTCTTTGATTTTGACCACCGCACCTTGCTCGACGCTTGCGGCGCGTAGGCTCTGACCTGCAGTCTGAACGAGGAAGTCCGGCAGTTTACTCTCGTCATTGAACGCTTCGAGAATACGTCGCTGTTTATCTTCCAGCTCATTCTCTCGCGTCTGGCATTCCATCAGCTGCCATTCGGCGATGCGATGAAGTCTCGCCTGTACGGCGGCAATACGACGGATCTTGCGGTCCCGCTTCTGCATATCGCCCTACCCAACCAGCCACGCTGCGAATGCGATGCTGAACTGCAGAATCATGTCGCGGCTGGACAGATAGAGCAGCATCAGTCCCCCCATCAGAACGAACGGCAGCGAGATGAAGTAAACGGGAATGCTCGGTGTCAATTTGTTGGCGAGTCCAACGGCGAAATTGACGATCACCGCATAGACGACAAACGGACTGGCAACGCGCAATGCCAGGGTAAATGCCTGAGACAAATGGTCTACCAGCTGCGTGAGGCCAGCTTCCGTACCGATGCCTGTAGCCGGCAGCCAGATTCGGTAGGAACCGATCAGACCGCGCAACAGCTCCCAATGCTGTCCGGTAACGAAGAACACGACCGTGGCAGTCAGCGTGATCAGCGGCACTAGGGCAGGAACATGTTCGTTGTCGTCTGCTACACTCGGCATCGTGAGGCCGATCCCCGATGCAACGAATGTTGCCATCGTTTCGAGTGCCGCAAAGAACATGCGCGCCGTCAACCCGATGACGAGGCCAACGAAAAGCTCCGAGAAGATGAGCCTTATCAGATCTGAAGCTGCCCCACCTTCGACTGCCGGGCGGACCGATGCCTCGAGCAGGGGCGTCAGCATCAATGTGACGCTGACGGCAAGGAAGAGGCGCACCTGGGTCGGAATGTTGACGCGGGAGTAGCCGGGGGCCACCATGATGCAGGTGCCGACGCGGCAGAAGATCAGGAATGTGACCAGAACCGAGACGGAGGCGCCCGTTATCAAGAGATGGCTCCGAGTGATTTGACCTCGGCACCACGTGCTATTTCGACATGCGACAGCACGGGGAGGGTCGGGAACATCCGCTCAGTGATCATGCGCACATAGGGCCGAACGTCCGGCGGCGCGACCAGGACAGCCGTATCGCCGTTGGCTGCCGCTTTTCGAACCGCGGTGGAGACATCGTCTGCAAACTGCTCGACAAGTCGCGGATCGGCATCGAACTCCACAATCTCGCCCTTGCCGTCGCGCTTGAGACTCTGGTGGAAAGCCAGATCCCAACGATTGCCAAGGCGCAGTACCTTGAGGACGCCGTTGTCGGCGAAATCGCCGCAGATCTGCTGTGCGATCCGCATACGGACATGTTCGGCGATCTGTTCCGAACGACGTACATGCGGGGCGATCTCGGCGACGGCTTCCAGAATGAGATGGAGGTTGCGGATAGAAACCCGTTCGGCGAGGAGCAGCTTAAAAACCGCCTGGAGGCCGGAGTAAGAGATTTGCGACGGCACCATATCCTCGATCAGTCGCTTGTACTCGGGCTCAAGCCGATCGATCAGTGCGCGCGTATCCTTATAGGTGAGGAGCTGTGCCAGGTTGTTACGAACGACTTCGCTCAGATGTGTCAGCAGGATCGAGATACTGTCGGCGATCTTGAAGCCGTCCTGCCGGATCTCGTCAACAAAGGCCTGCGGGACCCACATCGCTTTCATGCCAAATGCCGGCTCGATCGTCTCGTCGCCCGGCACATCCGGCCGGCGGTCGCCATCGAACAGAACCAGTGATTCGCCGATGCGTAGTTCATGCTGTGCGACGATCGTGCCGTAGATCTTGATCCGGTATGATTTCGGCCCGATCGACAGATCGTCGGTGAGCTTGATCTCGGGAACGACGAAACCGTATTGGGTGGCGAAGCGGCGCCGGACCTTGGCAACGCGATGCGCGAGCTCGCCATGGGCACTGAGCATCTGGATCGCGAGCTGGCTGCCGACGCATAGCTCAATGTCTGACGTCTTGAGCAGCTCCTTGACTGAATCCTTGGCCTCGATCTGCGCCTTTTCCTGAACCTGGGCGAGGCGGGCCTGTTCGAGTTTATCGCGTGCCGCCTGCTTGCGCGGCAGAGCGAAACTCATGAACGCCATGATGGACCCGAGCAAAGCGAAGGGCAGCAACGGCAGTCCGGGCAACAACCCCAACGCGAACATCATCAGGGCCGCCACGGATTGCGCGCGCGGGTAGCCCCCGAGTTGTTTGAGAACGGTCTGCTCGGCCGAGCCCCGCGTCCCGCCCTTCGACACCAGCAAACCTGCCGAAAGCGACACGATCAAAGCCGGGATTTGTGAGACGAGACCGTCGCCGACCGACAGTTTCGTAAACACATCAGCAGCGCGCGCGAGCGGCATACCGTGATGTGTCACGCCAATGACGATTCCGCCGAAAATATTAATCGCCGTGATGATCAGACCCGCGATGGCATCGCCACGAACAAACTTGGAGGCGCCGTCCATGGCGCCGAAGAACGCGCTTTCCTCTTCGAGCTCGCGACGGCGGCGTTGCGCTTCCTTGTCGTCGATCAGGCCGGCCGAAAGATCGGCATCGATGGCCATTTGCTTGCCTGGAATGGCATCGAGCGTGAAGCGCGCTCCGACCTCGGCGATACGGGTGGCACCCTTGGTGATCACGACAAAGTTCACCGTGACAAGGATGGCGAAAATGATCAGGCCGATGACGAAATCGCCGCCCATGACAAATTTCGCGAAGCCGGCGACGACGTAACCCGCAGCATGTTCGCCCTCGCCGCCATGCGACAGGATCACGCGCGTGGTGGCAACATTCAGCGCGAGCCGCAGGATCGTTGCAATCAGCAGAACTGTCGGAAATGCCGAGAAATCCAGAGGACGCTGGATCCACAACGACACCATCAAGATCAATGCAGATAGCGCGATGGAGAAGGATAGACCGACGTCGATCAGGAAGGTCGGAACCGGGAGTACCAGCATCGTCAGGATTGCGACGATACCGACGGCGAAGGCCACGTCGGTACCGACCCGCCGTTCGTCCGGGGGAGCGGATATCGTTACATCGGCCATGACGCTTCCTGCGTAAGTCTCATCGCTGCATCTTGCAGCGTCGAGCTTGCGCGAAGGTGACGAACGGATAAGCGATTTCCCCGAAAGGCGGACACCTGTTCTCCGAGACGGTCACGGCTCGACGAAGGAGATCGATAAAGTCAGGCTATCGAAGATCAGTCCGACTTTAGAACCCATGCTCGATCCGGCCGTAGAGCACTTCGGTGAAAGCGTAGATATGCGCACCCATAAAGGTACCAGTCACAGCAACGACGATCAGCATGACGACGATTTTCGGAATGAAGGTCAGCGTCATCTCCTGCACCTGCGTCAGCGCTTGCAGCAGAGCGATAATGATGCCAACCAGCATCGCGGCGCCCACCGCGGGACCGGCCGCCACAATGATCGTCCAGACCGCCTGCTGGGCAATATCGAGGGCGTCGCGCTCGTTCATGATCAGCTAATCGTGATGCCGGCGCCGAGTGCCACTTTCACACCGTTCTCCAGCGTCGCAACTGCGCCGCCCGTGATGATCGTCACTTCCTTGATCTTGCTGGAGGTGGTTTGCCCTTTATCGTCGGTGAACGACGCGGTGCGGCCAATCAAGCCATCGGCCTGCTGAATCGCGCTGGAGGACAGCAAACTGTCGAGCTTCGCATTTGTCTTCACCGCCTGCTCAACCGTCGACAGCTGCGCGAGCTGGCTCATATATTCGGTCGAATCTGTCGGATTGGTAGGATCCTGGTTACGCATTTGCGCGATCAGGAGCTGCAGGAAACCGTTATAATCGATCATTCCCGCCGAACTCGTCGATGACGTCGCAGCGGTATCAGTGGCCGATCGGTTCGCATTAACGCCATTGACTTCCATGTCAGTTCTCCGGTTTCAGGCGACTGCCACGGGCAGCAACATTTCGGCGCTGGTCAGGATCGACTGCTCGATATCAAAGAGTGATCTGATTTTGCGCAGGGCTTCGTAATAGCGTCCGGCTTCGACAAGCGTTTCCACAGCATCGAGCCCGCCAAGCAATTCCGCATTGTCGGCCGCGGCATACAACGCACAGCGTTGATGACCGAACACCGCCTTGGCCTGATCGATGTCACCAGGGCTCATCAACATAAGTTGCACCACGAAGTAAAGCTGGCGCATCGGCGTGGTGGCGTCGTCCACCTGCATGACCTGGCTTTCCAGCAGGAAGGTCACATCGTTGATCAGCTCCAGCGTTACCTTGCGGTCGACACGCAGCACCGCGCCGTTGATGTAGATCTTTTCCCCGCTACGAAGCGAGATACACATCGGCTTCTTCATCCGAGGGAATCCCGGATTGCAACGTTCACCGCTACGAGATCTTCGACATCATTCAGCTGCGCCTCGCGATTGCGCTCCGCTTCCTTGACAATCCAGAGGCCGATGGAGATCAATTGCGCTCGCAATTGTTCCGGCAGGCCATTGCGGGAGTTCGAGAGATCCTGAATGAAGAACGCCCACAGATCGCGGATATAAAGAAACGCATCGGTACGTTCCGATGCAGTAAGTTCGCCGGCCTGCATTCTCTGCAATAGACCGATTCCGTGATTGAGCGCCCGTTTTTCGCGCGAACGCGCTTCGCGGCCACCGTCCTCGATCTCTGTGTCGTAACTTGCCAATGTCATGTCGAAAGACAACCCGCTGCTGTAATTGCGCCAATCAGAGATAGTTGAGAATGCTGAGCTTCTGGATCTGCGCGGACAGCGCGTGTGACATTTCAAGCTGGTTTCTCAGGCTCGTGACCCGGACCGACGCCTCTTCCGGATCGACGCTCTCCATCGCATTGACCTGTTTGGTCACGATGTCGCTTTGCACCTTAAGGCGACTGGTAGCAGTGGTGGTCTGCTCCTGCGCAGTGCCGAGCCGCGCGCCGACGCTCGCGAGGTCGGCGACAGCGCCAGCGACCAGAAGCAGAGCTTTGTCAGTAACCACCTGAAACGTGGACTGATTCATCTTGTCGACCCCCAGCCCGGAGAGCATCGTATAGGCCATCGCCAGCTTGCGGAATGCGACGTCGTTGGCGCTGGCCGAAGAATCGATCGTCTGGGTCGTCGAAATTCGACTGCGCATGACCTGATCGGAAGCGGAAGACCAGTTCGTCCCCCAGGCCGGATCGGCGAACTCCGCCGCAAATGCGTTGTCGAGAAACGCCTCCATGTCGCCTGGCAGGATGTTCTCGGCACCGGGCGAACCGGGCGGAAATCCAAATGCCGCAGTGAACGCCGCATCGATTGCCGTCTTACTCGCCGAACCGGTTTCGTAGGGTGTCATCGGCTGCTGCGATGTGTTGATGCCAGCGAACAGAAACTGACCATCCATCGATACGTTCAGGGTTGCGAGCAACGAACCGAGATTCGAAGCCGCAGGCTGTGCAATGATCCCACCGCCATTGGCTGAATTCCGCGCCGCCAGCAGATCCTTCTGGAAAGCTTGAGCCGTTTCGATCGTTTGTGACAGACGTTCCTGCGCCACTTCCAGCCGCGCCCCTACCAATGAATTGGTATCGACGAGCTTGTCGACCTCCAGCAACTCCGCGCGCAGCGTGACGTTGCGCCCGGTCAACGCTCCAAGTTCCTTGCCGATATCGTCGTGCCGACCTGTCGTGGCTTCCTTGACGCCCTTTGCAATTGCAACCTGGCTCTTCGAGGCCGAAATGCGCAACGTTGTCGCGATCGAGTTCGATGAGATGAATGTCGCAGCCATATCGATTACCTCACCGCCTGAAGAAGGTTCTGAAACATCTGGTCGATCGTCGCGATCAACTTGGATGAAGCGGAAAATGTGCGCTCAATCTGGAGCATGAAGGACATTTCATCATCCATATTGACACCGTTGACATTGGAAAGCGCATCGGCGCTGCGCTCCAGCAGCGTTTGATTGTAAGTCGCCGCGTCACCAACCGTTTTGCGCTGAGCTTCCAGCCAGCTCACCGAGGACCCAGCAAAATCGATCAAGGTGCCACTGGGCTTGCCAAGCGCATTCGGATCAAACGGCCGGGCCGTGCCCATGTCATCCACAAGGCCTTGAATGCGCGCAAAGAAGCCTGCCTCTCCGCCGGCGTTGTAAATATAATTGGCGCCGTTGATACCGCCGTCGCGGATGAGGCTCGGATTGCCGCCCAGCGCCTGATCGACGGCGTCGGCGACCCTGATGGTGCCGGCCAGCCCGGGATTGATGACGCCCGGCGCTGGCATTGCCGGCCCACCGCTGTAGGTGAAGAGGCCAGTGAGGGCCGGGCCGCCGCCACCGCTCTGATCTTGCTCGGCGAAGATCTCGATCACACCACGGGCGATCTCATCGAGCTGGTTTTGATAAGTTACCAACTTGTCGTCGCGCAGTGCGGCAAGGCCGGCGAGTTTTCCGGATCCTATCGGCATAACCGAGTTGGCTCCGGTAACGGCGACACCGTCGATTACGACCGCATTTCCCGTCAAACCCGCTGTATAGGAATTGGTCGCGTCGAAGGTAACCGTCCGCGCCGTTTTTTCAAAAAGCGTCACACCAGAATCGGTATAGATGACCATGTCGTTGTTGGCGCGGGTGGTGAAAGTGACGCCAACTTCCTGTGACAGCTTTGAAAGAATGCTGTCGCGCATATCCAGGTGATCGGTGACATCGGCTCCGGCCGTGGTTCCCTTCACGATGGTTGTATTCACTTGCTCGAACTGGGCGAGCAATTCGTTGATGGTCCGGACTGAAGTCGCCATCTCGGCATCTGCGTCCGCACGCGCCTTCTGCACGGTCGTCGTCGAATCGTTCAGCGAGGTGGCCACATCCTTTGCCGCCTTCACTGCGGACTGGGCGAAGGTCACATTGTCGGGCGCCGACGTATATTGCTGTAAGGCACTCTTGAGCTTGGCCAGCTGCGCCGCCGCGGACTGGTCGAGTTCAGGATCATCGATCGTGACGGCAGCGACTTTCTGCAGGCCGTTGTAGAGCGCGTCCTGCTGAGCCGTATTCGCGACTGCCTTGACCACATTGTTGAACAATCCGGCGCTCGCGGCACGCTGGATGCCGTTGACGTAGACGCCACTGCCCGGCTGCGACACGATCAACGCATTCTTGCGCGAATATCCCTCTTGCTGCGTTCCCGCAATATTGCGCGAGATGACGGAAGACTGCACCCCTGCCGCCATAAGCGACGAACGAGCTGAGCTGAGCGCGATCGTAAGTGACATTGTGAGCCTCTGTCAGAATTGACGTACGACGCCTAGCGCTTCAGATTGACGAGCACATCGAGCAGATCCGCGCCGGTCTGGAACACCTTTGAATTCGCCGTATAGCCGCGCTGCGACTCGATCATCGCCGTCAGTTCATTGGCGAGATCGACGTTCGATGCCTCCAGCGCTTCAGATTTGATGGTGCCGAGCCCGCTATTTCCGGCATAATCGACCTGGATGTTTCCGGAATTGATGCTGACCGAATAAACGTTGCCCGCCTCCGGAGAGAGATTGTCCGGGCTCGGCACCGTCGCCAACGGAATCTTCCATGTCGCGATGCGTGTACCGTCGTCGAAGATCGAATACATCGTTCCATCGGCAGCAACTTCCACGCGATCGAGACCACTCGGAGCGTTTCCGTTGGTGGTGGCCTTGAACTGGAATTCGTCGGCGACCTGCGTCATGTTCGACATGTTGAAGGTAAAGGCCGAACCACCGGGAATGTTAAACGTCATCGACGTGGGGCTGGCCGCATCGAGACGTCCCTTACCGGTTGCGCTGACATCGAACGTGAAAGTCTGGGTCGCAAGCGGAGCGCCGGTATAGGGGAAGCCGCCGCCCGGCGCAGCATCGGCGCTGTTATAGATTTCGACGTCCCAGGTGTTGGCTGCGGTTTTGAACATATACATGTCCAGTTTCACCGCATTTCCGATGTTATCGTAAGTGATCAGCGAGGTCTTCGACGTGAAATTGGGGGCTCCGGTCGAGATCGCCGCATTAGCATCGAGATTGGCGCCGACGATGCTCGCTTCTGTGGTTGGATTCCCGACCAGCGTCTGCTGCGCGATGTTGACGACCTGCAGATTCCCGAGACCGTTGGCTACGACATCGGGCACTGCTCCGTTCTGCAGGCTATAGCCCATCAGATAGTAGCCGGCGGTGTTGTAGAGATTGCCCTGACCGTCCGGAACAAACGAGCCCGCGCGCGTCAGGAACGGTGTCCCACCGGCATTGCTGACAATAAAGAACCCGTTCCCCTGGATCGCAAGATCAGTCGCGGAGGTCGTGTAGTTCATCGTCCCGGGATCGGAGATCGCATAGCGAACCTGCGTCTCGACGCTGCCGGAGTTATAATTGCCGCTACCGCTGCGCAGGATGAGTGACGAGAACTCCGTCGAAGCGCGCTTGTAACCGGTGGTGTTCACATTCGCGATGTTATCGGCGACCGTTGCGAGTTTGTTCGACTGCGCATTCATGCCGGAGCCGCCCGTGCGCATCACACCATACAGACTCATCGATCATCCTCCGTTTGACGTGGGGGTATTAGAGTGGAGATTGCTTGCGCGGGGCTGGCGGTTATCCACAGGCTACCGCGATGCTGTACGTTCAGCGCAGAAGCTGCGCGCGTTATTGGTCCATGATCCGAAACCGCTCGCGACCAGACTGCCGATGACGCTGCAGATGTAGCGTTTCTGACCGACGACATTGTTCGGTCCGGCATTGTAACGGGCGACAGCCATGGTCCAGTTTCCTTCGCGCGCACGCAATTCTTTCAGAAATCGCGCTGCATATGCGACATTCCGCGCTGGATCGAACATCGCTTCCACACTGGTGAATTTCTCGCCGTGATAACGATGATTGATCTGCATGCAGCCGAGATCGACCAGCTTGGCGCCTTTGCGCTTTTCGTCCGCGAAACGCGCGACTGCATCGCGCAGGTCGGTGGCGAGGACGGTTCGGCCATCGACGTTCAGCGCATACGGATTGAGCACTCCCTTGCGCCCTGTCTCGCTGAGACCGACCGCATAGAGAACGCCGAGCGGCACGCCGTGCTGGCGCGCAGCACGCGCCATTTCCCGTTCGCACGGCCCATCAGCGCGCGCGACTTCCGGAACGCTAAAGATAGAGAGTGCTGCTGCGAATGCCGCGGATGCCTTGATCCTGCGGACGCTCGGCGGGAGTGTGCGATCGATCATGATCCTGCCTGTTCTGCCGTCCTCCGCCATGCCCATCGCCAGATGATCGGCTCGATGAGCCGCCATCCGTCTGCGAACCGTTCGACGATGACGTGGAGCCACGTTGATCCGAAGATGCCTGCTGTTGTTGCGGTTGTGACTGCGATTGGCCGTTGCTGATATTAGCGTCGGGTGTGCGCGTATGATCGATGGCGGTGATGTCGAAGCTGTAGCCGGCCGATTGCATCGCATCGGCCAGGGCCCCGCGCTCCTGACGCAGCAGATGCGTGGTCTCAAGCCGGTCTGCGGTGAGATGAACTTCGACGGAGGCGCCGGCGAGCCGCATCTTGATCGTCACGGAGCCGAGATTCGGCGGGTCGAGTTCGAGCGTCATCATCCGTACCGGACGACTTTCTGCGGATTTCACGAACTCCTGCGACGGCGGTTCGGCCACATGCGCGCTCTCGGGTGACGTCACGGCCGGAAGGTTGCTCGCCATCCGATCCACGATTTTTTGCAGCGTCGTCACCTGCTGGACAGGTTCGAAATGGGTTTCCTGCTCGCGAACAACGGCCTTGCTGATGGGAGCCGGTTTCGTATCCACCGTTTCGACGGATGCGGTGAACCGCTTGGGAGCGGGCCCATCGATATCCGGAATATCCATATCCACCGTATTTGCAGCCCCCGTCCATTCAGGCGACTTGTCCTCGGTGTCGAGAACGACACGTGACGTCGAAGACTGCGACGCCGAACTATCATCTCGCTCTGAGTTTTGCTGCGCATGGCCCAGCTTCGACATCACGGCGCTGAGGATGGCATTCGGATCGCGCCAGTCCTGTATCGTCGCTGCGGCTGGCTTGCCTTCTCCGGCGGACTTCGGCGTATCCTCTTCCTTCTCCAGCTGCTCGCTTGCAACCGGCTTTGGCTTTACCTCGCCTGCGAGCTCGGCGAGAACCGCCGATGCCTCGAGGGTTGGCGTTGCCGCAACTGTTGCGAGATGCACAGTATTTTTGACGTTCTTCGGAATAACAGGCGACTTGTCTCTAGAGACTTGCCGCATCTGCTCGCGGAAATGCTCGGCCTTCTCCTTCCCTTCCTTGGAATGGAGCCCACCGTTCGGTCCACCCCTCCCACCCGCTTTCGCAGACGCGAGCTGACCAAACATAGCCGTCAAAAGATCGGCCTGGCTCATCGCATCTTCTCCTTCAATTGATCCTGCGATTGATCGAGCAGCTTTTGTGCGTGGTCCACAACGGCCATCGACCGGGTAAAATCTATCCGCGGACGCATCACCGTCTTGGGGCCCGTATCGCTGCTGCCCTTGGCGGCTTCCGGCAATGCTTTGCGAACATTCAGTCCAATGGACAGTGCGGCCGCCTGTAGTTCGGCGTCCCGCTCCGACAGTTTGCTCTTGTCGATCTTTTCAAGCTCAGCAATAGCTTGACTATGCCCCTGTGTGACGACGCGCGCGGCGGCGTGATAGAGCTGCGCACGCAGACGCTCGGGGCTGCTCTCATCGGACAGGACAAAAGCACGCTCGGCCGCGAGAGCGGCCATACTTGTCTTGCCGCGCACGAGTGCAGTACGTGCAATCAACAGATACAAGCCACGCTGGCTGCTCCGATCAAGATGATCGAGAACCGCAACCAGCCGCGGGAAACGATCTGGCCGCTGCGCAAAACTGAAACGTGCGACAGAGAGCGCAAAACGTTGGCGGAAATTCCCTGCATAAATGGAATGACGGAAGCGGCGGAAATAGCGGGTGGCCAACGCCTCGAACTTGTCGAAATCGTCATCCTGGCCGACGATGAAGATCTCACGGCGCAAGGCTGCCTCCTCCACGAGAGTTCCAGGCATCATGAGACGGACGTCATCGAGCAACGCGATCGCTGCTTTGGGATCTTCCTGCGCGATCAACGCCGATTGCACCAGGGCGATCTCTGCGCCGAGCGTCGCTGGCAGGCTACGCGGCTTGATATGGCCGAGCTTGGCTTTAGCCTCGTCGATCCGTCCTTCAACATAGGCAATGGCGCCATCGACGGTCGATTCGTCGATGTTCATCACATTGCGCGCACGGAGCGATGCAAGGACTTGCGGCGAACCGCCGCTCAACAGGAACGTCACTGCCGCGCGCGCGTTGCGCGGTTCCTTCCACAGCTCAGAGTCCGTCTTCAGAAAGCTGTCGCCAATTCGCTTCAGCAGTGCCGGCTGCGCATTGTGGGCTTCGAGATCTCCTCGCGCGATCTGATCCTGTAACATCTGCAACGAGCGGACCATCTGATACGGCTGACGCGCCGGTTCATCGACCTGCTGCGCATTGGCGGTGCCAATGTACATGACCAGCATGACCGCGGCTGTCCTGCAAAAGATCATAGCGTCGGCGCACGGATCAGGATCTCGATCCGCCGGTTCTGAGCCGCCAGCGGGTCGCTTTGGTCCTTCAAACGACGATCGGCATAGCCTTCGATCCGCTCGACACGCGCCGCGTCAAGCCCGCCCCGCACCAGCATGTGATAGGCCATGTGAGCGCGCGCCGTGGAAAGTCGCCAATTGTCGTATTCCGCTGTTCGGAACACACGCGCATCGGTATGTCCGCGTACGATCACCTGACCGCGGTTCTGAGCGATCATCGGCGTGATCTTGTCCAGCGTGCGCACCAGGCCTGGCGTCGGTTCGGCTGAGCCGTTGGCGAACATGCCATAGTTTGCGTCATCGGTGAGATTGACGAGCAGACCTTCCGGCGTCTCGCGCACTTCGGCAACGGGATGCACCGCACCAAGCGTCGCCAGCGCCGCGGATATAGTTGACTGCAGTTTTGCCGCATCCGTTTGCGTCGTCTTTTCCACCTGTGCCTGCGGCTTATCGGTCTTTGCAGGAGGCTTCTCCGCCGCACTCAGTTTCATGTCGGCCACGGCGTTGGGTTTGGCGACATCATCAGAGAACAGACCGACAGGTTTTGGCGGATCAAGCTTCTCGGATTTCGGCGGAGTGGAGCTGGTGCCGGCCGTCTCCTGAACGAGCGTGCCGGTGGCATCCGGCTTCGGATCGGCCGGACGAGGCTCCTGCCCCTCGGTGACGGTCGCTATATCTTCACCATAAGGGAGGCTCCCCGCATCTTTACGGCCGGCGGGCATCCTTTCAAGGGACGAAATTGATGCCATCGGCCAGTTGATCGGATCGAACGGATCGCGATAGGCCTCGCCGCCTTTCAGCCCTTCCCTACGCGTCTGGTCGAGCGCGCCGCTAGTCTGACCGGTGCGCGGCGGCCCACCGGCAATCTCCGTAAGCACCGCATAAGGGTCGCGGAACAACGTCGCCTCGCCATAGCGGGGTTGCGGCGGCTGGGGCTGGACCACATCCGTCGTTGGCTGGCCGGGCTCCGGAAGGGGCGATTTGATATTCCCCTCAGTGGCCTTGCCGGGATCGACGCGGCGCGCATCGTTGACGCCTTTCCGATCCGGCGTCGAATCCGTCAGCTTGATCGGGTTGAAGTAGGTCGCGACGCTTTCGCGCGCTTCCTGACTGGTGACATTGATCAGCCACATCACCAGGAAGAACGCCATCATCGCCGTCATGAAATCCGCATAGGCGATCTTCCAGACGCTATTCTTTGTCTCGCTTGCATCCAGAGAGCTGCGGCGACGAATAATCAGAATTTCGGTTGGTTGCTGGTCGGCCATTTTAGCTTTGAAGCGCCAGTTTCAGTCGATCGGTCCAGACCTTGAGCTGCGTTTCGAGCACGACCTGATCGATCGTAATCGACGCCTCAAGCTCGGGACCGGGACGCAACTCGATAGCTATGGCACGGACACCGAGCTTGTTTCGGATCAGTTCGAGCAATTCGGACGGGCCGGTCAGACGCAGGACCGGGCGCCGTACATCGGTCGCGATCGACGACAGGTGATCGATGAAACTGGCAACAGCCTGCCTTTGCGCGGCGCTGATGATCATCGGCTCCAGAATGCGTGCCGTGACGCCGGCGATCCTGCTCTGCAGATCGTTGCCGGCCTCGGTCACATCGGCCGCAAGCTTTGCGGCGGTCTCATTGAGCAGTTGCCGGCGCTCTTCGGCTGCCTGCGCGACAAATCCCTGCCGTTCTTGCTCCAGCTTCTGCTCGAACTCCGTCCTCGCCTTGGCATAGCCATCGGCGAGACCGCGCTCATAACCGTCGTCTTCCACGGCAACCGGATTCTTCTCCATCAACGGCTGTGGTTGTGGCCCACGCGGCTGCTTTTCGATCAGCGGTTGATGCTGTGAACGGACGGCGGAATGATGCAGGTGATCGAACGGAACGACGCGACTGCGCGGCTTGACAGGATCCGGCCGATCGAAATCCGCGATCAATCGGGCGACTTTCTCTGCGCTCATGCCGGCTCCTCCTGTCTAATCCACTGCTTGAGAATGGCGGCGGCCTGTTTCTCATCGAGCTGGATTATCTGCTCCAATCGCTTCTGCGGGGCATTCTGAATACTGGTCGAGACGTCCTGAATGAGATTCGGCGGCGGTTCGTTAGCCAGCACCGCCATCGTCGTGGCGCCGCCGGCGGCGCTACCGCCCGTCAAAGCATTGGTTTCAGCCTGGAACTGGGCGGCTTCGTCCGTCTTTGCACTCGCCAGGATCGTATTGATCGCGGGACGCAGACCGAACCAGATCAGCATGCCGGCAACCGCAAGGATCGTGATGGCGCTCACCAGGCTTCCCGCCTGACGCATCATGACTTCCGTGAAGGTAATGGACGGCACAGGCGCCATATCGCGCGCGCCCTCCATGAACTCGACCGCCGAGACCTGAATCTGATCGCCGCGCGGCTTGTCGATGCCGGCCGCGGTTGCCGCGATCTGTGCGATCTCGGCAACCTTGGCGTCAATGGCCGCATCGCTGGCTTTGTCGCCAAGACTGGCCGCCAAGCGCGGTCGATTGACCAGCACCGCCAGGAACATCTTGTTCACCACGTAACCGTCGCTCACCGTCGTCACCGTCTTCGACGAAACCTCATAATTGGTGATGTCCTCGCGGCGTTGCTTCTCGTCGCTGGAGTTTTTCGCCCCGTTCGCATTGACCTGCTGATCCGGGAGGTTCTGCTGAACCGTCGTCGGCTGCTGCCGGTCTGCACTTTGCGACGATTCCTTCTCACGCACCGCGCGGACCGAGCGCTGCACGCGCGAATCCGGATCGTAGGTGGTCTCGTTGGTCTGCCGCTTGTCGGTCGACAACTGAGTCGCAACGCTTACTTCGAAATTGTCCAGACCGAGATAGGGTGTCAGCGCACGGCTGACGTTCTCCTGGATGGATCGACTGACGACGCGCTGCAGATTGGCCATCGTGGTCGGAGTCGCTCCGATGCCTCCACCATCATCGTCAGAAAGCAACGAGCCGTTGCTGTCGAGCACTGTAACCTTGTCCGCCGTCATGCCGGGGACGGCAGCAGCCACAAGATGACGGACCGAGCGCGCGGTGCGGGCGTCCGCCGGTCCTTCCGTTCGCAGCACCACCGATGCCGACGGCGGCAACTGTTCCCGGCGGAAGGACCCCCGCGCCGGAATTACAATATGAACGCGTGCAGCCTTGACATCCTTGAGCACTTGAATCGTCCGCGCAATCTCGCCCTCGAGGGCGCGCACACGCGTCACTTCCTGCATGAAGGACGTCAGTCCGAGCGATCCGATCTTGTCGAACAGTTCATAACCACCGCTGGTGTTGCTGGGCAGGCCTTTGTCCGCCAGCAGCGTGCGCGCCTGCGCCGTCTGCGCCGGGCGGACATAAATGGTATCACCCGCCGAGTTGATGTCGAAGGCGATGTTGGCATCGCGCAGTACTGAACCGACGCGCGAGACATCCTCGCGACTGAGGCCGGCATAGAGCGTATTGTACTCCGGCCGACTGAGATAATAGGCACCGCCGCCAACGCCGGCGAAGACCGCGACCCCAATCACCGCAAGCAGAATGAGACGCTTGGTACCGAGCTCCAGGAGATTGTTCCAGAGCTTCTGCGCATGCTCGCGATTGACCATCGAATCCTCTGCCCACTTTCGACACGATCATCGATTGCGAAGCTTGTCCGAGCATTACGAGATGCTTAACGCGCGATGGCCGCGCTATTGCTAGCGCGGCCATTTTAGATCGTATGGGCGCGAGATTAACCGCGGAACAGCGACAGGATGCTCTGGCTGCCCGAGTTGGCGATCGACAGCGCCTGAATGCCGAGCTGCTGCTGCGTCTGCAGAGCCTGGAGGCGGGTCGATTCGGCGTTCATGTCAGCGTCGACGAGCTGGCCGATACCGCGATCGAGCGAGTCTGTCAGGACCTTCACGAAATCCTGCTGCAGGCCGATACGGTTCTTGATGGCGCCGAGATTGGTGGCGGCATCGGTGATCGTGCCCAGCGCGTTGTCAACGCCGGCGATATAGGTTTCCAGCGCGGCGAGGTCGGTCGCGCTGTCCGTGAACTTCGAGATGTCGAGGTTCGCAACGCTGAATTCGCCCCAGGCGCCGTTCTGATAGACGTCATAGGTCTTGTCGAGAATGCCCTTCTCGGTCTTGACGCCGGCACTCGCTGGAGCCTGCGCCGTCACGGCGCCGCCGGTGGAACCGCCATCGGTATCGGTGGTGGCGATCGACGTGGTGCTGGCGTTCTTGATCTCGATCGTCTTGCCATCGGCGTTGATGCCGACGGTAAGGCCTTCGATGCCCAGACCGTTCAGCGCCTTGGCGACGTCCTGAATCGTGGACTTCTGCGACACGTTCAACGTGGTCGTGGTGGTGCCCGCAGCGGTCGTAACGGCGAAAGCGATCGTCCCGGCGGTCGTCGGCGGCGTGGCGGCCGCGTCACCGACGGTCGCGGGATCGAAAGTGAGCGTCGTGGTGGTGGCGGCAGCGTGAGCTGTCTTGTAGGCAGTGTCCAGCGTCTTGTCGTAGAGCTTGATCGCATCGAGGTCGACGGTCAGGGTATCGACCGAGACGACGCCGCCAGCGCGGGAGAACGACGACACAACCGACTTGCTCGAGTTGTAGGTCGCCTGCTGCGAGTCCACCGAGATCCAGTTTTCACCGTTGAACACGGCGCTGTCGGCGGTGTTCTTCAGCTGCTTCTGGAGTTCGGTGATTTCTGACTGGATCTTGGCACGATCGACGCCTGGTGTACGGGCAGCAACCAGCTTCTCCTTGATCGACGAAACGACGTCCACCGTGCCTTCCAGGCCCGTATACATCGTGTCGATGGTGGCGGCGCCGAGACCGAGAGCGTCCTGCACGGCACCCAGAGCCTGCACGTCCGAACGCATCGTGGTGGCGATCGACCAGTAAGCGGCGTTGTCCGAAGCCGTCGCGACGCGGTACCCGGTCGAGATGCGGTTCATCGTGGTGGAGAGGTTGGAGTTGACCGAGCGCAGCGTCTGCAGCGCGGTCATCGCCTGGGAGTTGGTCATCAAGCTAGACATTGTATGTCCCTTTAATTCGATTTGAATGTTTGCGGGGGACATACCGGACTTTCACCGGTACGACAGGGCGGCATCATGCCTTTGGAATTGTCGACGTCTGGTCGATCCAACCTGTCGTGAATTGCACGCTATCCGCCAAACCTTACCCAAAGCTGAAGTCGGCGAAAAGCCATATAGTTAACGGCGCGTACCCTCGTTCATCCAGTTCGATGAAAATGCCGCGCTACAAGAACGATTTGACAAGACCAACCGACAGCAGATTCCAGCCATCGATCAATACGAAGAATAACACCTTGAATGGCAGTGCGAACACCGTTGGCGGCATCATCATCATGCCCATCGACATGGTCAGTGTCGCCACGATCATGTCGATGACAAGAAACGGCATGACGACGAGGAAACCGATCTCGAATGCACGTCGCAACTCCGACACCATGAAGGCGGGAATGATGATCCGCAAATCGATCCGTTGACCGTCGAGCTTCACTTTCAGGCTTTCTGCCGCCAAATTCTCGAAAGTCTGGAGATCCTTCTCCCGCACATGCTGCAGCATGAATTCGCGGAACGGATCCGTGATGCGCGAATAGGCTTCCTGTTCACTGATTTCGTTCTTCATCAAAGGCTGCACGCCATTCTGCCAGGCGCGATCGAATGTCGGGGCCATGACGTAGAAGGTGAGAAAAAGCGCGAGGCTGATCATCACGATGTTTGACGGCGTGGTCTGCAAACCAAGACCTGTGCGCAGGAACGACAAGGCGACGACAAAACGGGTAAAACTCGTCACCATGATCAAGAGCCCCGGCGCGAGTGACAGCACCGTGAGCAGCGCAACCATTTGAATGATGCGACCGGAAGCGCTTCCCTCGCCCTGCGGCAGCAAGGTCGACAGATCCGGAATCTGCGCCATCGCCGTCGTCGGCAACAGAACAGCGATCAGAATCAAAAGCGCACGCGTCATTGCACCACCAGCGTCTCGATGATCAACTCGCGTACCTTGCCGCTGGAGCGTGTCACCGCACGTTCATTCAGGTCCTCGCGCAGATACTGCAAGCCACGCGCGCCTTCGATCTGGCTCGGCGTGAGCGTACGCAGATAGGCGACGATATCCTCGCCGACCTTGGAGGTCAGCACATAAGCCTCTTCTTCGTTGAGCTTGTCGGTAACGATCGAGGCCTCCATCCTGATCCAGGTATTCGGCGGTGCCGCCAGATTCGTCGTGACGGGCGAGATCTTGCGTAACCGGTCATTGGGGTTGAAGGCGGACGCGACCGGTTTTTCGACCACTTCCTTCTTGCTGTCAGCAAGGCGCTCCACCGCCGAAAGCATGTAGAAGCTGGCGAGCGTTCCGGCGCCCGCTGACAATCCGGAGACCACCAGCAGCGCGATCATCCATTGCAGGATGCCCCGGCCCGGCCCTTCATTCTCGACGTCATCGGCCATGGTCGATCCTCATCAGAACGGCGCGACCCGATCGTAGACTTGCTGGCCCCAGTTCGGCTGCTGCACTTCCATGATGCGGCCACGGCCACCATAGGAGATGCGGGCCTCCGCGATCTTCTCATAGGGAACCGTGTTGGCACGACCGATATCGATCGGACGCACGATGCCGCCGACATTGACGATACGCATCTCGTAATTGACACGCATTTCCTGCGAACCGCTGATCAGCAGGTTGCCGTTCGGCAGCACATCGACGACGACCGCGGCAATCGAGAAACGCACTTCCTCGGCGCGGTCGATCTTCCCCGATCCCTTGCTGGATGATTGCGAACTCACATTGGTATCGAAGCTCCCGGTCGAAGCCCATTTGGCGATGTCGGCCGCATAGTCCGCGCCGAGCTTGATCTGCGAATCGCGCGACCGGTCCGTTTTGTTGTCCAGAATCGCCTTGTCGTTCATGGTGACATTGACGGTAAGGATGTCGCCGATCCGGCTGGCCCGCGGGTCGCGATAAAGATCCTTGCGCTCGTTCCAGATCGAGTGCTGGCCGTTGCTGCGATAGGCGCGCTTCTCCATCGGAATTCCGCGTGCATCCACATGCAAGCCCTGACCGACCGGAGACATGGTCGGTGCCTGACTGAGTTCCGACAGCGGATTGGCGCACCCGGCAAGGCCCGAGAGCAGAATCGGCAACAGCAGGACACGTGAAGACTTCATTTCTTGGCTTTCCCGTCGTCGGTGCGACGCATACCGGCCAGCGTATCGGCGAGATGCGCGCCGCGGGCCGGTTCCATTTCATTGAGGATCGAGCTTGCGACCCGCACTTTCAGCTTGGCGAGGACGGCGGCTGCCGTATCATCCGCCATGCTGGCGATCTGCTGCGCGGCGGCTTCCGGATTCATGCGCGAGTAGATCTCGACGACATTGTCCTCGGCTTTCTTGAGAAAGTCCTCGCGCAGCTTCAGCCACTCCTCATATTCGGCACGCTTGGCTTCGAGTTCGGCGATGCGTTGCTTGAGCTTGGTTTCGGTCGCTTCGAGCTCTTTCTGCTGCCAAGCGACACGGGCGTCGAGCGCCTGATCGGTGATATTGCTGCAGAAGCGCGCCACATCCGATTCCTGCGATGCTGCCACTGCCGGTTCCTTCTTGTCGACGGAACCAGTGACCAGCGGTACTTCGCCAGGTGCCTTTGATGCAGTATCCGGTTTTACCGCCGCTTCCGGCTTCGGCGCCGTCTTCGGACGCGGCGGTTGCGCCGTCTTGGCGAATTCCGCGAGGTTCAGTGGCTTGGACAGCTTCTGCGCCGGCTCGGCGCATGCAAAATCCGATGCAATCGCTGCTGTGAGGATGCAGATCGACCAGGTTGCGGTGCGCGCCATTCGTGCTCTCGTGAATCGGTTAAGCAAGCGTTGCACATGCAGCCTTGCGCGGCGCTGACCCGTAGCCTTATTGGATAACAAGTTCGGCCTGCAACGCACCCGCCGCCTTGATCGCCTGCAGAATCGCGATGATGCCCTGCGGTTTCAGCCCGATCTGATTGAGGCCGCGCACCAGACGCTGCAGATCGGTACCGCGGAGAATAGCGACCTTCGCGCCGTTCTCGTTCGCCTCGATGAAAGTCTGCGGCACCACGACGGTCTCGCCCCGCCGTGCGAACGGATTCGGTTGAGAGACAATCGGCGCCTCCGTAATGCGAACAGACAGGTTTCCGTGAGTGACCGCGACCGTCGAGATCTGCACGTTACGACCGATCACGACCGTTCCGGTCCGCTCGTCGACAACGACGCGGGCCGGCGTATCCGGCTCGATCAGAAGTTCCTCGATCTCCGCGATGAAGCGCACCGGCGGCGCATTGCGCGGACGCTGCAACAGAATGGTGCGATAGTCGCGCTCGAAGGCGATGTCGGCCTGATAGCGCCCGCGGCCATGGGCATTCACTGCATCGATGATTCGCGTGGCCGTCGCATAGTCCGGATTCTTCAGCTCCAGCGTCAGGCTTCGCATTTCGCTGAAGTTGCCTTTCACCTCGCGCTCGATCAGCGCTCCGTTCGGAATGCGGCCCGCGGTCGCGACGCCCTGGCTGACGGTCTGGGCCGCGCCTTCGATATTGTAGCCTCCAACAGCAATCGCCCCTTGCGCCACGGCATAGGTCTCACCATCGGCGCCGCGCAGCTGTGTCAACACCAGCGTGCCGCCGAGCAGCGACGATGCATCACCCATCGACGAAATCGCGACATCGATGCGCGAGCCCCCGGCTGCAAAGGGCGGCAGATCGGCGGTCACCATCACCGCGGCGACGTTGCGCGTGCGCAATTGCGTGCCGCGAATGTTGATACCCATATTGTCGAGCATCGACTGCAGGGATTGTTCGGTAAACGGCGCGTTGCGCAGTGTATCGCCGGTCCCCTTGAGACCGATCACCAGGCCGTAGCCGACAATCTGGTTCTCGCGCACGCCCTTGAGGCTCGCGATATCCTTGATGCGCACGGCAGCTTCTGCCGCCGAGACCGACAGCACGAGCATCAGTCCGCAAAGAACACGCAGCATCATCCGTTCTGAATCCGTACTGATCCGTCCTGCTGGACGATGCCCCGAATGGTCACACCGGTATCGAGGTTGCGCAGTTGCACCATCATGCCGGGACTGGCGGATTGCAAGGACGTCGCGTACGTCACGATGATCAAGCCGTCATCCTCCACCAACACCTTCACCACGGCGCCGCGTGTAACGACCTTCTGATCTTCGAGTCCGTTGATGGGAATAAGATGACCGGCGATCAACGTGCGCCGCGCGGTACGCCCGACCAGGGCGGCGCGATCGTTGATGAACGCGCTCGCGCCCTGGATATTAGGCGCGAAATTACGATCCATGATCATCTCGTCCTTGATCACGTCGCCCGGATAGATCGTCGTTGCCGGAACCGGATACTTGACCGATTCTTCCGCTGCCACGGCGCCCCTTGCGAGCATGACGCTCGCAAGCAGCAGGGATACGATCTTGAGGACGCGCATCGGACGCAGCTCCATCATCGTGCTTTAACGCAGGCCCTTGGAGACGGTCGAAGCCATCTCGTCAGCGGCCTGGATGACCTTGGAGTTCATCTCGTAAGAGCGCTGGGCCGATATCAGTTCGGTGATTTCTTTCACCGGATCTACGTTGGAGTTTTCCAGATAGCGTTGATGCAGCTTGCCGTAACCGATGTCTCCGGCAAAGCCGACCACCGGCACGCCCGATGCCAGCGTTTCACGGTAAAGGTTGCCGCCAAGTGGCTCGAGACCGGATTCGTTGGCGAAGTTGGCAAGCTGCATCTGGCCGATCTGGATCGGCGCGACTTCACCGTCGATCTTGGCGTAGATCTGCCCGGATTCGTTGATGATGACGTCCACTGCGTTCGGCGGCACCACGACGGCCGGGTTGACCAGATAGCCATCCGGCGACACCAGCTGACGGTTTTCGTTCAGATTGAACGCGCCGGCTCGCGTATAGAGCGTTTCGCCATTCGGGCCGGCGATCTGGAACCAGCCTCGGCCATTGATCGCGAGATCGTAGGTGTTGCCGGTCTGCGCCATCGCGCCCTGGATGTGCAGCTTTCGTACAGCCGCGGAACGCACGCCGAGGCCAAGCTTGGCGCCTTCCGGCACTGCGCCTTCACCGGCCCGGTTAGGTACGCCCTGTGCGCGGTCGATCTGATAGAACAGATCGGTGAATTCCGCGCGCGATCGCTTATAGGATGTCGTGTTGATGTTCGCTATATTGTTCGCGATCACCTCGACATTGAGTTGCTGTGCGCCCATGCCGGTAGCAGCGATAGCCAGTGCTCTCATGATCGAACCTCAAATCGCCATTCGGCTGACTTCTTGATAGGCCTGAACGACCTTGTCGCGGACGGCGACCGCCATCTGCAGCGATCGTTCGGCCGACATGACTGCTTCGACCACCTTCTGCGCCGAGAGCTTGCCCTGAATGGACTGGATCGAAGCGGCTTCGCCTGCCTTCATCGAGCCGATGGCATCAGCTGCGACCTGCTCCAGAACATTGTTGAAACCCAGGCCCGCGGAAGCCGGCTGGGTCACCGGCACCGCATTGCTGGTCTTGAAGACTTCGCTCGTCTTTGCGAGTTCGCCGGCGCTGGTGACGACCGAAGATACAGAATCAAGCATGTTCAGCTCCTCAAGAGATCGATGGTCATCGACACCATCGAGCGCACTTGTTTGATCACTTGCAGATTGGCTTCGTAGGACCGGTTGGTTTCCCGCATGTCACCCATTTCGATCAGCGAATTGACATTGGGGAACTTCACATAACCGGCCTCGTCAGCCGCCGGATGCCCCGGCTCATAGTCGACGCGAAACGGCGCCTGATCCGAGCCGATATCCTTGACCTTGACCATGCGCACGCCGGACGCGCGGTCCATCTCTGCCGTGAACGTCGTGGTCTTGCGGCGATACGGTTCGGAGCCGGGCGTACGCCCGGTCGAATTCGCGTTGGCGAGATTCTCCGACACCACGCGCAGGCGCGTCGATTGCGCTTCGAGACCGGAACTTGCGATCTGGGTGGATGCCTGAAGTGGATCGATCATCGCGTTCTCCCTCAAGCCTTCATGCTGCTCATGAACATGCGATGGAAGGATTTCACGATCGCCGTGTTCAACGAATAGTCGCGATTGATATCGCCGGCCTTGAGCATTTCTTGTTCGAGACTGACCGAGTTACCGGAATGCACGGTGTCCCATGTTTTTTCCTTCCGCATCGCCTGCGCTTCGACGCGTGAGCCGGTGGTGATGTGCATCGGCGACGTCACCGTCACCGGCACCACCTTGGCGTCGAGGATTTTATTGAATGGTTCGATGTCCTGGGCACGGTAGCCAGGCGTATTGGCATTGGCCACGTTCGTGGAGATCGCCGCTTGTCGCAACGAAAGCCATCGCTCATGCGACGAGGCCAAGTCCAGAAGATAGACGGGTCCCACGGTGTCCCCACGGTTCACGATTCATTAGGCTTGGTTTACGGCTGGAAACTTGTCTGAGGCTTGAGGTGGGTAGCCGTGCTCGCGCCTTACGCATTCGTCTTCTGCTGCTTGCGCGAATGCAGGAAGTAGATGATCTCCGCGACGGGGCGAAAAAACTCGGCGGGAATCATCCGGTCGATCTGCGCCACGTCATACATCGAACGCGCAAGCGCCTTGTCCTCGACCACGGGAACATCGTTCTTTTCCGCGATTTCCCTGATCTTTAGCGCGATCAGATCCTGCCCCTTGGCGAGCACGGTCGGCGCGGCATCTTCGCCCTGCTTGTACTTGAGCGCGATGGCGAAGTGAGTCGGATTCGCGATCACCAGTGTGGCCTTCGGTACCGCAGCCAGCATGGTGTTGCGGGCGCGATCGCGCGCCAGCGAACGCATGCGCGACTTCAGGATCGGATCGCCTTCGGCTTGCTTGAACTCGTCCTTGATCTCCTGCTTGGTCATCCGCATCTCGCGGCGCCAGTGGAAGCGTGCCCAGACGAGATCCAGCGAAACCAGCACGATGGTGGCGATGCTGATGGCCGAGACGAGCCGCATCGCCGTCGTCAGGACGAGCTCCGGAACGGCGGCCGGATCGCTGAACAATGCATTCACGGCCGCGGCCTCCTCGGCCCGCAGAACGATCGACACAACCAGGCTGATAGCGATAAACTTGAACACCGACTTGGCGAATTCCACCCGTCCCTGCGCGCCGAAGATTCGCTCCCAGCCCTTCATGATCGAAAGACGGGACATCTGCGGCTGTATGCGGTCAAATACGAGCCGCGGTGCGTTCTGAAGAAATGACGATGCCAGTCCCGCCAGCATCAGAACGATGATGATTGGAATGATCAACCCCGCCGCACTCATTCCGATGGCGGTAAAGAACGAAATCGCGTCCGCTCCGTTGCGCAGGCGGATGCCCGACGGGTCGTCGATCATTCGGGCCAGGGTATAGGTGAGCGTCCTGACATTGTCGGACATCAGGAAGCTCATAATGATCAACAGGGCGAGCATCGAGGCGAAGATCGGCGCTTCACGCGAGACGGGAATCTGACCCTTCTCGACGGAATCGCGAACCTTCTTCTCGGTCGCCTCCTCGGTTTTGCTTTCCTTTTCCGGCGCCTCGGACACAGCGATCTATCTTCAGGTGAAAAACGATTGATCTTCCTGATCCGGATTGAGCTCGATCTCGCCGCGGCCGGCCATATCGAGCGCAAGATCCGTGATCGCGCGGCGTGCATCGAGAACTTCGCGCTGATTCGCCGGAATGCCGCTCGACAGCTCGTGTTCGACCAGACGGCGCGTACGCCCCGCCAGCGAGGACAGGATGAGTTCGCGGAACGCGGGGTCTGATCCCTTCAGCGCGAGCACCGTGCGATCGGTCGGAACCTGATCGAAGATCAGCATGCGCGCCTTCGCAGTCAGCTTCACGATGTCGTCGAAAGTGAAGAGCATGCCCTTCAGGATTTCCGCCGACTTCGGTCGCGATTCCGTCAGGCTCTTCAGCGATTCCTCCATCTGCGCCCGCTCCATCTTGTTGATGATGTCGGCCATGCGCGGATAGGTGTCGGATGCCATGTTGCGGGCGAAATTGATCATGAAATCTTCGTGCATTGTCTTTTCGATGATGCCCATCGCTTCCTCGACCACCGGCTTGAGGCTCAGCATTCGCCGCATCAGGTCGTGGCGGATATCCGGCGGCAGATGACTCATCACGCGCGCGGCACAAGCCGGCTTCACGCGCGACAGGATGAGGGCTGCCGTCTGCGGATGTTCCTTGAGTAGATAGTTCGCAAGCAGGCCTTCGGAGACCAGCGAGATGCGCTCCCACACCGATTTTGTCTTGTTACCGAGAACTTCCGAAATGATATCGTTGATCTGGTCGGGCGGCAGCACGCCGTTGAGCAGCTTCTCGAGCTCGCCGACCGTTCCGAAGATATTCGGCCCTTGCGAGAAGTTCTGCGCGAACTCCTCGATGATCGCTTCCAGCTCCGGCGTCGAGATCGGCTTCAGCTCGGCAGCGGCGCGTGTGACGAGCTTGATCTCGTCGGGATCGAACTCCTTCAGGAGTCCGCCGGAAAGGTCGCGGCCCATGGCCAGCAGAAGCACAGCAGCCTTTTCCGTGCCGCCCAGCGGCTTGACGGAGGTGTTGCGCTTGACGGGAGCGTTGAATGCCATGGGCGGCCCCTATCAGGCGTCCGGCTCTCCGGACATGCCACCGACGATTTCCGTCAGCGACACGCCGAAACGCGAATTCTCGTCTTCCACCACGACCACGGCACCACGCGCCACGATGCGGCCATTGACGACCACTTCGACGGGTTCGCCGACGCGATGATCGAGCGGAATCACCGCGCCGCGACCGAGCTTCATCAAATCTGCCACCGGCATGGTGGCCGAGCCGAGCATCACCTGCACGGTGACCGGAATCCGCAGGATCGGCTCGATATTGGTCAGACGGCCGGTCTCTTCGGCGGCGCGCGCGGCGAGATCCGCCAGCTTGCCGAACGACGCTTTCTCCGCGCCGAGCGAATCGGCTGCCGTTGCAGTCGCCGGGTCGGCTTCAAGTGGTTGCTTCATGATCCCCTGCCTTCCAGAAATGAATTCGCCCGATTTCACGCCGGACCTGCGTTGCGCGCGTCGATCTCGGCAATCGCTCGCCGCGCTTCGTCGATCTTGTCGCCCAGCGCGTGAACCATCTGCCGCCCGTCGGCACTGAACTCACGCACCATCACGACCATGTCGTCGACGGTCTCGTTGGTCTTTCCGAGCACGTGTGTGAATTCGCCCTGATGAGCGCGCAACCGCACCAGTTCGCGGTGCATCGTGGTGACGCGAAAACTCGTGAACAGCAGAGCGACGAAAAGAACGATGTCAACGATTGAGGATATCATCGATGAACTCCCGCTTCTGATCCCCGGACTCCTTCACCTGCAGCGAATAGACGCCGTTCATCTGGCCTAGCTGACACCAGAATAGCCGCTGCTCGTTGCATTCCAGCCGGACCAACGTATCCGGCGTGGCATTGAGCTGCAGCACCTGTCCGACCTTGAAATCGGCAACCTCACCGAGTGTGTACTGCCGCTCCTCGAGGATCGCCTTCAGTGTGACCTCGGTGCGTTTGATCTCGCTATGCAGCTGCCGGCTCCACTTCGGATCGGTCGAGGCCGATTCGCCGGAAACGATCTGCGACATCGCGGTACGGATCGGGTTGAGCGCCGCATGCGGAATGACGATGAACATCTCGCCGCCTCGATCGAGGGCCTGGAGCAGGATCTTGGAGCAGACCGCCATATTGTTGAGACGGCCGATCGCCAGATAATCCATCCGCGTTTCGACACGCTCGAGATTGAAAGTAACCTCAGTTGCCCGTTCGAAGGAGGACTGCAGCGCCTTGCCGAAGCGTTCGAATAACGCCTGCGCCACATGCAGCTCCACGTTCGAGAATACGCGCGGCATGTCGAGCGGTGGCTCCGCACCATCGGCGCCGAACAGAAGCTCGATCATCGTATAGACGAAATCGCGGTCGAATCCGATCAGCACACGCGCGTCCCATGCCTGCGCATAGAAGACAGCTGCAATCGCTTCGCCTTCGTGGCGATCCAGAATATCCGAGAGACGCTCGCTACCGACGCTCATCAGCGAGAAATAGGACTGCGACGGCGACATCGAGCGCAGGCTTTCCGCGCACAGATTGGTCATCGTGTCGAAGATCACATGCAGCATCGGCATGCGTTCGACGGAAATTCCCGCCGCGCCGAGGAGCTGGTCCGATCCCTGATCCCGGCCTGTCTTGACGTTCGCCATCAGCCCCGCGCCCCTGCCTTGGCCGGCGCTTCGGCCGATTCTGTCTTGCCGGCACCACCGGTGATGGTTTCGCTTTCCACCACGTCGATGGATGGGCGGTCGGCCGGGCCGATCATCTTGCGACCATGTTCGATGGCGATCTGCGGCAACGCCCCGTTCATGAAGGCGAGCAGCGATTGCTTGACGATCACATAGAGGCGCGCCCGCTGCTCACGCACCATCTTCACCTTGAGTGCAAGCGGCGCGACAATGCCGTAGGACAGGAAGATGCCGACGAAAGTGCCGACCAGAGCGGCACCGATGAAGCCGCCGAGCAGCTTGGGCGATTGATCGAGCGCCCCCATCGCCTTGATCACGCCGAGCACCGCCGCCACGATGCCGAGCGCAGGCAGGCCTTCCGCGATCATCATCAACGCGTTGTAGGGTTTCAACTTGCTGCGGACGATGGTTTCGATTTCTTCATCCATCAGCGCCTCGATCTCATGGGTGCGCGCGCTGCCCATGACCATCAGGCGGAAATAATCGCAGATGAACTGCGTCAGCGGCTCGTTGGCGAGCACGGTCGGGAAAGCCGTGAAGATCTCCGAGGATGACGGATCGTCGATATGCGCCTCGACCTCGTTACGGCCCTTGTTGCGCACTTCGCGCATCAACGAATGCATCAGGCCCAGCAGATCGAGATAGTGCCGCTGCTTCGGCACATCGACCGTAATCGCCTGAAGAGTCGCCTTGCCCGTGTCCATCACGACCTTCCATGGGTTGGCCACGACAAAAGTCCCGGCCGACATGCCCATGATGATCACGAACTCCCAGGGCTGCCAGATGACAGCGAGATGTCCGCCCATCGCAACATAGCCGCCGATCAAACTGGCGAGTGTGATGATGACACCGATGAGAACGTTCAAGCGCACCGCTCCGAGTTGAGAATACGACTCGTGTAGGCACCGTTGCTTGCACGAAGCTGACATGCCCCGGTTTCCGCCAGCCCCGGACAAGCCTGCTCGGGGAATTTGCATCCAGTCGCGCACGCGAACCTGAAACCCGGATTCCAAGATGCAATCAGCGCTCTATGTCAGCCTTTCGGCCCAGGTCTCGCTGGAGAAACGGCTCGAAACCATCGCCAACAACATGGCGAATATGAAAACGGCGGCATTTCGCGCCGATGCCGTGAAGTTCGAGACCGCGCTGTCGCGTGCGGGAGCCCAGCCCGTCGCGTTCTCCTCGCCCGGCCAGAATTTCATCTCGCGCAAGGAGGGCGCGGTCACCCAGACCGGCAATCCGCTCGACGTAGCGATCGCCGGCAACAGCATGGCCGCCTATCCCGGCGGCCCCGATCCCGGCGCGACCACCTGGATGGCCTTCCAGGGCCCCAACGGTCCCGTCTATACCCGCGACGGCCGCATGCAGATGGACATCAACGGCCAGCTCCGCACCCTTGCCGGCTATCCGGTTCTCGATTCCGGCGGCACGCCGATCATTGTCGATCCCGATGGCGGCGCGCTGACCATCTCGCGCGACGGCACCATCTCGCAAGGCATCAATCAGGTCGGCCAGCTCGGCCTGTTCGACATCGCGTCCGATGCAAAGCTGGAGCGTTTCGGCAATTCCGGCGTCATTCCGGACAGGCCTGCGACGGCGGCACTCGACTTTGTCACCGTCGGCTTTCAGCAGGGCTTTGTCGAAGGATCGAATGTGGATCCGCTCACCGAGCTCACGCATATGATGATGGCCACACGCACCTTCCAGAACGTGAGTTCGCTGATTCAGGACTCCGAAAGCTCGGTCCAGAACGCCATTCGCACTCTCGGCGATCCGTCGAAGGCTTGAGGCTGACGGCAATATCCGGAGTTTGCGATGAACGCGCTCGAAAAGCTCGAATCAACAATTGCCGTGTTGCGCAAGGATGTGCCGGTGGTCCGCGTCGGCGGTCTCGTCTCCGAAGTGACCTCGACCCATTTCCGGGTCTCCGGCCTGGCGCGACACGTCAAACTCGGTGAACTGATCGGGCTCGAGATCGACCAGAAGGTCCATCTGAGCGAGGTCGTGCGCATCGACAACGATGGTGTCACCGCGAAGCCGTTCGAGTCGAACATCGCTGCCGGCCTGGGCCTGCCCGCCTTCCGGATGCCTCCGAAGGCTCTGGCACCGCATCCGGGCTGGAAGGGCCGCGTCATCAATGCATTGGGTGATCCGCTCGACGGCCTCGGCGACATGCCCGTGGGCGAGCGTGCGATGCAGACCGACGGCGATCCACCACCCGCGCTGAACCGTTCGCGCGTAAGCAAGCCGCTGCGCACCGGTGTCAAGGTGATCGATCTCTTCACGCCGCTCTGCATGGGTCAGCGTATCGGCATCTTCGCCGGCTCCGGCGTCGGCAAGACGACACTGCTGTCCATGCTCGCGCGCAGCACCGGTTTCGATACTGTCGTTACCGCTTTGGTCGGCGAACGCGGCCGCGAAGTGCGCGAATTCCTCGAGGAATCCCTCGTTCATCACAAGAGTCGTGCCATCACCGTCGTCTCCACGTCAGACGAGAGCCCGATGATGAGGCGGCTGGCGCCGAAGACGGCAATGACCATCGCCGAATATTTTCGCGACCGCGGCGAGTCGGTGCTGCTGATCGTCGATTCGGTCACGCGCTTTGCCCATGCCTCGCGCGAAGTGGCGCTGGCGACGGGCGAGCCAGCCATCGCGCGCGGTTATGCGCCGAGCGTCTTTAGTGAATTGCCACGCCTGCTGGAACGCTCGGGGCCTGGACTTGAAGGCCAGGGCAACATCACCGGCGTATTCGCCGTACTGGTGGATGGCGACGATCACAACGAACCGGTCGCGGACACCGTGCGCGGCACGCTCGACGGCCATATCGTGCTTGACCGCGACGTCGCCGACCAGGGGCGCTATCCCGCGGTCAACGTCCTCGCTTCGGTCTCCCGCCTCGGCCAGCATGTCTGGTCGCCGGAGGAAGCCACGCTGGTGCGCAAGCTGCGCGCCATGATCGCGCGTTTCGAGGACACCCGGGACCTGCGTCTGATGGGCGGCTATCAGCCCGGCCGCGACACCGAACTTGACCAGGCCGTCAATCTCGTTCCGAAAATCTACAACGTCCTCGGTCAGTTGCCGTCCGAGCCACCTTGCGCCGAGCCGTTCCAGGATCTGCTTGCCGTCATCAAGAGCGCGATCGGCTAACCAGCAAGGGCTTCAACGAACTGTCGTCACATGTTGGTCGCCACAAGCAACTCAGCCGACGCCGCGATGATTGCCCTTGTTACTGCCGGTCTGTTCGTCGGACCATTTCCAACGCCCGCCCCCGGCGCGCTTGGCCGCATAAAGCGCCCGGTCGACCTGCTGGAGCAGGTCTGACGTCGTAGCTTCCGGATGATCCATCGCGGCCGTGACGAGAATCCCGGCGCTGGCCCCGATGCGGATCGGGATATCGCCGACCACATAGGGCATCGACAGAGTAGCCACCGCCTCGCGGGCCAGCGACAACGCCGCGTCGCGGCCGACGTCTCCGCCCTGCACGCTCTTCAAAAGCATGAATTCATCGCCGCCGAACCGGCAGGCCATGCCGCTATCGTTCATGCATTTGCCAAGCCGCGCGGCGACCTGACGCAACAGTTCATCGCCGACATGATGTCCGTGGCGATCATTCACCGGCTTGAAGCCGTCGAGATCGATAGCGACGATCGCGACATGGCCGCTGCCGTTCTGCAACGCCGAGACAAAGGCCGAGCGGTTGGGCAGGCCGGTAAGGAAATCCTGATTGGCCTGCTGCGCGAGCGCGTGCTTCGCCTCCAGGCGCTCGATGAAGGCCGTACTCAGATGGCGCGACGCTTCTCGCAACGTCAGCCAGAACAGGAACAGCATCGTCGCGCCGATGGAATAGGCGGCCTCGGGCCGCATGAAGGCCGCCGTCACGATGGGGCCGAACAACAAGGCGGCCGTGAGCAGCACGATCCACGGGCGGATCGCGGCACGCGAGACCATGCCGACGCAGAACGACATCGCCAGACCGAAAGCAAGCCACGCTCCCGGCGCATCGCCGAGTTGCAGCGCCCGGAACGACAACATGCCGAGCGACGCCCCGAAGGCCGCGGCGCCGATGCCGTAGACGCGTTCCCAGCGGATGACCCCGGCATCCGAGGCCTGAGGCCCCCGCAACCTGTAGAGACGCAAGCTCACGATACGGCTGGCAGCCGTGATGAAAATGAAGAAGGAAACGATCCAATAGACGAGGTCGCCGCTCATCCAGGCCAGTGCCACACCGCCGATCACCGATGTCAGGCTGATCGCCGCAACTTGCGGCAGAGACGTGTACAGCAGCTCGACGAGCTCACGCCGTATTTGCGGGCTTGGATGCCGGAAACTGGAACGAACCGCGCTCTGCATAACGCGGGACCATGCCATCTCCTCCCTAACAAGGAGTACTCAGGGATGCGAAAGTGGCGAGTTACGCACAATAAAAAGGACCGTCTTCCGGCCGACCTTGATGGATCGATCGGCGACTTATTGCTTGTCGTCATGCGATAAGCCCCCCTAATACGAAGCTTCGTGTCCACGCCGCCCGAGCCGCGCATTGAATCTTGCGGATCGAACTCCAGCGCCGGCCACCCGAGCCGCAGCCCCGGAATTGGAACCCGCCGAAACCATTTCATCGCGTTGCTTTCACGATACCGCCCGCGCTACGACATCGACATGCATTCTCCTTCCGAAAGACCGCCGTGCTTCCCTGGAAACTGATCGACACCACTGACGTACCCGACGGCAACGTGCCGCTGCGGCTGATGCAGCGTGGCCAGGAGTTCACCATCAAGCTCGGCCAGAACGAGCTGATGAGCAGCCGCCTGTTCGGCTCCGAAGAAGCGCTCGCAACGCTGACCTGCTTCCGCCTGAAGGATGTCAAGTCGCCAAACCTGCTGATCGGCGGCTACGGCATGGGCTTTACGCTGCGCGCCGCTCTCAAGGTGCTCGGGCCGAAGGCGAAGGTCACCGTGGTCGAACTCATACCGGCGATCGTCGCCTGGGCGCGCGGACCAATGGCCGGGCTCACCGGCGATAGTCTGGACGACCCGCGCGTCACCATTGCCGAAGGCGATGTCGTCAAGGCGATCAGATCGGCGAAAGGCGCCTATGACGCCATTCTGCTCGATGTCGACAACGGCCCGGAAGGCCTGACGCGCAAATCCAACGATGCGCTCTACGATCTCTCCGGCCTGCATGCGAGCCTCGCCGCTTTACGCCCCGGTGGCGTGCTCGCGGTGTGGTCGTCGTTTCCGCACCCGAAATTCACCAGCCTGCTGCGCAAGGCCGGCTTCGCCACCGAGGAGATTCCGATCCGTGCCGCCGGCCCCCGTGGCGGGGCCCGGCATGTGATCTGGCTCGCGACCAAGCCAAAAGCCACACCGGCCATCGCAACCAAACCCGCACCGGTCAAAACGGTAGCCGCGCAACCGGCGCGCAAGCCCCCGGCGAAACGCAAGCCGGCTGGCGCGAGGACAAAGCCATAAAGCAAAGAAGCCCGCGACGATGTCGCAGGCTTCTTGAGATTTGCCAGCGGCCAAACGGCCGCGCGATCAATCGACCTTGAGATTGGCGGCCTTGACCACCTTCTCCCACTTCTCGGTCTCGGCGACGATCATCTTTCCGAAGGCTTCCGGCGGCCCGACCAGCGGCTCGCCGCCGAGATCGATCAGCCGCGCCTTGATCGCCGGCTCCTGCAGCACGTCGTTCACCGCGGCGTTCAGTTTGGCGATGATTTCCGGCGGCGTCTTCTTCGGTGCGCCCATGCCGAACAACGCGCTGGCTTCATAGCCGGGCACGGTCTCCGCGACGGTCGGGACATCAGGCAGCAACGCCGACTTTTCGGTGGTGGTCACCGCCAGTGCGCGCAGATTGCCGGAGCGGATATGCTGGATGATCGACGGCATGTTGTCGAAGATCACCTGCACCTGGCCGCCCGTCATGTCGGTGATCGCCAGCGCGGCGCCGCGATAGGGCACGTGCTGCATCTTGGCGCCCGTCATCATCATGAACATTTCGCCGGACAGATGCACCGAGGTGCCGTTGCCCGACGACGCCATGTTCACCTTGCCGGGATTGGCCTTCACATAGGCGATGAACTCGGCGACGGTCTTGGCCGTGATGTCCTTGTTGACGGTCATCACATTGGCGGTGCGGTGGAAAGCGGCCACCGGCGCGATGTCGCGCACGAAGTTGAAGCTCAGCTTCGAATACAAGGTCGCATTGATGTAGTTGGCAGGATTGACCAGCAGCACCGTGTAGCCGTCGGGCTCCGCATTCACCACCGACTCGGTGCCGATATTGTTGCCGGCGCCGGGCTTGTTCTCGATGATGAACTGCTGGCCCAGCTTCTCCGAAAGCCGCTGGCCGATCAGGCGCGCGAGAATGTCGGTGGCACCGCCGGGGGGATAGCCGACGACCCAGCGGATTGGCTTGTTCGGATAGTTCTGCGCCTGTGCCAGCGCGGCACCGGTCGGCACGAGAGCGGACGATAGGAATGCGGAAAAGCCAAGCGCGATCAGACCGATCGCGGCGCGACGAGAAGCCATAATTTTATTTCCTCCAGCTGCCGCGACTTGGCGCGCGGTCAGCCTGTGTTGAATGGACAACACCCGTCTGTAACAAACAATTCGACTATCGGCCAGTGCCGCAATACCTGCGACAGACTGCCCCGTGAGGCAGATCCGGCATACGCCAGGCCCGTGACCGTGCGAGCTACACCCCCAGCGCCACCGGCCGGAAAGCCTGCAGCAGCTGCTGGTCGATCTTGCCGCCCATCTGCTCCATCATCTCGAACGCCTTGGCGTGCGTGAAGGGCATGCGGTAGGCGCGTTTCTCGACCAGCGCCGCATGGATGTCCACGATGGTGATCAGCCGCACGATGTCGCTGATCTGGTCGCCGGACAGGCCATCCGGATAGCCCGACCCGTCGAGAAATTCGTGATGGTGCAGCACCACGTCGAGCATTTCGCGCGGGAAGCTGCCCTGTGCCGCCAGTGCCTCGAAGCCGAGGCGCGGATGCTTGCGCACTTCCAGCGTCTCTTCCTCGGTGAGCTTGCCCGGCTTGTCGAGAATGGCGACCGGAATGAACGCCTTGCCCACGTCATGCACCAACGCCGCACGCGTCAGCCGGCGCTGGTCCTCGTCGCGCATGCCGAGATGCTGCGCGAAGGCGACGGCGAAACCGGTGACGAACAGGCAATGCCGGTAGCTGTGATTGTGATGGCGTCCCACCGCGGCCAGCCATTCGCGCAGCGATGATCGCTTGATCGCCTTGATGATCAGGCTCTCGGCCTGCATCACGTCGTTGAAGGACAACGGCACGCCGGCCGGCAACTTCTGGAAGATCTTGACGATGACCGCATGCGCCGCCTCGACGCCGCGATTGAGCGTCTTCCCGCGGGCGGCAAAATCCTCGTCATGCGGGCCCGGAAAGGCGGCGCGAATGCGCTGCAGGACGCCGCGCGCGTCGAACGGCCGTGCAATCGTATCGGTGGCGCCGAGCGCCCAGGCCTGCATGGCCCCGTGATGCAGCGAGTCGGCCAGCACGAACAGCCGCGGCATCGATTCATAATTTTTGTGGCGTAACCGGTTACGGACGCGCTGCACCGCTTCGGCGGAACGCAGATTGATATCGACCACGATGCCCGACAATTCCCGCGACGGAGCCTCCGGTATTCGGGTTGTCGGCACGATCTCCACATCTCCGACCGTAGCCAGGATGTCCGCGAGTTCACGCGACTGGTCATTGCTATCCGATGCCAAGAGCAGGCGGCGGCGGGGCGATGAATGGGATGCGACGCTCATTTGTCCTCGTTCGCTCGCAGCGTCCTGCTGCAAAAGCGGGACAGAAATACCTCACAATCCGGTTCCCGAAGCTTAAAACGTAGCGTTAACAATCGGTGACGCGCCGGTCTGAAGCATCTTCGCGTCGCTATCGATAGCGGTCCGTCAAGGCGATGGCTAAAATTTGAAACGACGCCCCTTGCAGGACCGGCGACTTCGCGGCGACACTCGGACCATGATCCGACGTATCCCCATTGCCGCGATTTCCCTTGCCGCATCGTCAGCCGTATTGGCGATGCTGCCCGTTGCTCCGGGGCAGGCCGGATCGCTGGAACCGACAGGCCTTCCCTTCACGGCCACGCTGTCCAACGCCACGCCCCTCGTCTTCGGCATGCAGGCGGATGCCGCCGCCCAAGCACTCGGCGTACCGCTGACCTATGTGAAAGGCCGGCCGGGCGACGAGATCTATCTCGCCATCCGCGAAATCGGCGGCAACGGATTTTTCCCGCGCAAGGATCGGCTGTTCCTGCAATTCCGCAAAGGGCGCTTGACCGGATGGAAAGCGGATTGGGGCCAGAACTGGATGTGGGAGTAAAACTCGGCCATAGGGCGGATGACGCTTCGCTCATCCGCCCTATGGCTCAGTGTCGTCTCAGCCGAACACCAGCGCCCGATGCGCGGACGTGCCCGCCGTTACGCCATCGGCCACAGCCCAGCTCACACTATGCGGCGCGCGGGCGATATCGCCGGCGGCATAGACGCCTGGCACGGTCGTCATCCTGCCGGCATCGGTGCGGATCATCGGTCCCATCGGACCATCCTCGATCTCGGCACCAAGCTGCTCCGCCAGCGGCGACGACAGGCAGGACTCCGGCGCGACGTAGAGCGCCGCAATCTCGCTGCGGCTGCCATCCCCCAGCACGACGGCCGACAGCGCCATGCGCTCGCCTTCGAGACCGGCCACCTTGGCCGGCTCGACCGCCACGCCGCGGCCGGCCAGGAGTTCGGCGCTCTCCTCGTCGATTGCTTGCCCGTCGAGATACAGTGTGGTCGGCCCCCACTGTGCGACCACGGCGGCCTGATGAACCGACACCGGTGTGCGATAGAGCACGCCCAGCCGCCGGTCGCTGAACTCGATTCCGTGGCAATAGGGGCAGTGCAGGACGGTCTTGCCCCAGCGTTCCTGCAGGCCGGGCAAAACCGGCAACGTGTCGCGCAAGCCGAAAGCAAGGATCAGCTTTCGCGCGGCAAGCTCCTCGCCATTTGCCAGCGTCACGGCAAAGCCACTGCCATCGATGCGCGCGTGCTGTGCTTCGCTCTCGATCATCCGCACCGTCGGATAGCGCAGGACTTGCTGGCGCGCCGTCTGCAGGATCGAGAGCGGATCGCTGCCATCCTGCCCGAGGAATCCGTGCGATGCATCGGCAAAGCGATTGCGCGGCTGCCGCGTATCGATCACCGCGACACTGGCGCGGCCGCGCGCGAGATAGGTCGCGGCAGCAAGGCCGGCAAAGCCGCCGCCGACGATGATGGCGTCAGTCGTCATGTGCTTTCTCCAGTTTGAATTTGTCCCGCTGCCCCTTGAAGCGCGTATTGAAATCCGCGCTCAGCATGGCCAGCGTGACCTCGCCGAAGCGGCGCACCAGCAGTTCCTCCGCCTCGTCGAAGGCCTTGCCGAGCGCGGCGTTGACCGCCTGCTCCACCAGGCAGCCCGGCATATCCGTGCGATTGCCCATGGCCAGGATGTCCGGCTCTCCCAGGGCCTCATAGATGTCGCGCAGCGTCACCTTTTTCAGATCGCAGGCGATGCGCCAGCCGCCGCCATGGCCCTTTTCGGAATGCACCAGCCCCTGCTCACGCAGGCCCGCCATGATCCGGCGAACCACGACAGGATTGGTGCACATGGCCCGCGCCAGTGCTTCGGATGTCTTGGGCGTGTCGTCCTCAGCCATATGCAACAGCACATGGAGAACGCCCGACAGGCGACTGTCTCGTCTCATGTAACTTCATATGGTACGTGAAATGAAACGTGTCAAGGCTCGGGAGTCTTCACCACTCCCCACCGGGGAGAGGTGAACGGAGCGCGACCGCCCCCCCCTCCTCTCCCATTTTTGAGTAGACCTCTGTCGTCGCGCGCTGCAAACACACCGAACCAACTTCAACAACGATTGGATAAAGCCGTGGGACAAGACATGACGCTGACCGCATCGGACGGCTTCAAGCTCGGCGCCTATCGCACCCAGCCCGAAGGCAAGCCCAGGGGCGCCGTGGTGGTCATCCAGGAAATCTTCGGTGTGAACAACCACATCCGAACGGTCTGCGACCGCTTCGCCGTGCAGGGTTATGTCGCCATCGCGCCGTCGATTTTCGATCGCGTCGAGCCGAATTTCCAGTCGGGCTATTCACCCGAGGAGATCGCCATCGCCCGTAAATTCGTTGCCAATCCGGACTGGGCGGCGTTCCTGCGCGATACCCAGGCGGCGATCGACGCGGTGAAGGATGTCGGTCCGGTCGGCATCATCGGCTTCTGCCTCGGTGGCAGCATCGCCTACGCGGCCGCGACGAAGCTCGACGGCCTCAGCGCCGCCATCGGCTATTACGGCGGCGCCGTGGTGCGCTTCGCCGACGACAAGCCGAAGGTACCGACCCAGTTGCATTTCGGCGAGAAGGATCACGGCATCCCGCTCAGCGATGTCGAGACGATCAAGGCCAAGCGCCCGGAGGTCGAGGTGTTCGTCTATGACGGCGCCGAACACGGCTTCAACTGCGACCAGCGCGCGAGCTATAACAAGGCGAGTGCCGATGTGGCGCGGGAGCGGAGCCTGGCGTTTTTGGCGAAGCATTTGACATGAGGTTCGTAGCTGCAGCGTGGACGCGCTTCGCTGATCCGCCCTGCAGAGACCGCTTCCGATATCAAGCCACCGCACCTGGCTCGGACATCGACACCCGATTCTGTACGCTGGGACGCTCCTGCATGCGATGATACCAGAAGGAAAGTGCCTTGCATTCCGCCGGCACCGCCAGCTTGACGAGATCTGCAAAGATCATCCCACCGATCAACGTGATGTCGGCCATCGAGAAAGATTCACCGGCCACGAAAGATTGCTTGCGCAGCACTGCATCGAAGTAATGCATGCCGCGCAGCGCCTTTTCGCGCTGACGAAAACCCCATTCGGCGTTCTGGTAGAGCTCGACATCGGGCCCCAGTCCCGGCGTAGCATGATGGAAATAGACGCTGATGGCGTCCAGCACCTCAAGCTCCGCGCGCTTGCTCATCATGTGGATCACGCCCTTGTCCCGCGGCGTGGCTCCCGTGAGCACGGGCGATCCGTCCAGCGCGTCAAGATATTCGGTGATGGCCGTGCATTCGCCGATGAAAGTGCCGTCCGGGATTTCGAGCACGGGCAATGTGCCCGAGTAGTTTTTGGCGAGGAAATCAGACTTCTTGTGCTCGCCCTTCCACAGATCGACGGAGATAAAGCGGACCCGCGACTGCAGGTTCAGTTCCGCCAGCGCGATGCGGACGCGGGCTGGATAAGGACCGGTCGCCCAGTCGAAGATGGTAAGGCCGGCGGTAACGGGGGACGAAGCGGGGCGATGAGTGATCATTAATCATCCTACCTATCAGTTGGTAGGCAAACCTAGTCGCTTTTCACCGAAGGCGTCAACGCCTATCTATCACTTGGTAGGCAAATCTGAGACGACCCAACATGAGCATCAATTCGAAGGAAGCCATCTTGGCAGCCGCACGGCGGACGGCGCAGGCTCACGGCTATGGTGGCCTGAACTTTCGCGACCTCGCAGCCGAAGTCGGCATCAAAGCAGCGAGCATCTACCATCACTTCCCAAGCAAGGCCGATCTTGGTGCCGCAGTCGCCCGGCGCTACTGGGAAGATACCTCAGCGACGCTGGAGGCCCTGTCACTGGAGGCCGCCACACCGGTCGTCGCCTTGCATCGCTATCCGGAGACATTTCGCCAGGCGCTCACCACAGACAACCGGATCTGTCTCGCAAGCTTCATGACCGCGGAATATGACGACCTGCCGGATGCGGTGAAAGATGAGGTACGGACCTTCACCGATATCAATGTGCGCTGGCTGAGCCAGGCATTGCGCGCCGCCGCCATCGTCAGCTCTGAACAGGTCGAGCCTAGGGCACGCGCCATCTTCGCTGCCGTCGCCGGCGCTCAGCTGATGGCCAGAGGTCGCAATGACATCGCACTTTATGATGCTTTGATCGACAGCTATTGCGCAGCCGGCCTGTTGCCGGCGTAGAGTCGACTCTCTGGCCTTTGCTTCCACCCGGACAAAGCTGAAGCTTCGTCCGGATGGGAACGAGAGAAGCAAGAGCTACTCGCCCTTCACGCCAGCCGTCTTCGCCACATTGGCCCAGCGGTCGAAATCCCGCTTCAGCGTTTTCTCGAACGACTCCGCGCTGTCGCCCACCGGCACCAGATTCACCGCCTGCAGGCCTGCGGTGCCTTCCGGCGAATTGATGATGCGGGCGAGTTCGGCCGAGAGCTTGTCGACGATCGGCTTCGGTGTCCCGGCCGGAACGAAAACACCGAGCCAGCCTTCGGCCTCGAAGCCGGGATAGCCGAGCTCTGCCATGGTCTGCACATTCGGTAGCTTCGGCTTGCGCTTCTCGCCGCCGACGGCGAGCGGACGGATCTTGCCGGCTTCGAGCTGCGGACCCGCCGTGGTGAAATCGAGGAAGGACGCGGTCACTTGATTGCCGAGCAGATCGTTCAGCAGCGGCGCCGCGCCGCGATAGGGCACATGGGTCCAGTCGAGGCCGGCATTCTTCTTCAAGAGTTCGCCATAGAGATGCGAGGTCGTGGCATTGCCGAAGGTGCCGTACTGAAACTTGCCGGTCTTGCCAGCATCGATCAGTTCCTTCACCGATTTGAAGGGCTGCCCATCGGGCACCACGAGCACGATCGGCGAGATCGCGATCTGCGTCACCGGCGCGAGATCCTTGAACACATCATAGGGCAGCTTGGACATCAGGCTCGGCGCCTGGATGATTTGCGTAATGGCAATCAGCACCGTGTAGCCATCCGGCGCGGCCTTGGCGACAAAGTCATTGCCAATCACTCCGCCGGCGCCGGGCTTGTTCTCGACGGTGACGACCTGCTTCCAGCTCTCCTGCAGCTTCTGTGCAAGCAAACGCGCCCCGACATCGGTGGCACCGCCGGGGGCATAAGGGACGACGAAGTTGATGCGCTTGTCGGGATAGGACCTGACTGCATCCTGCGCCTTGGCCGGCGGCGCCATCGCCAAACTGGTTGCGCCCAGCATCGCCAGAGCAAGCGCACGCCTGGTCATTGTCGAAGCCATCGTTATCTCTCCCCTCCTGAATGTTATTTGGCGCGGACGACCATCCACGCATACGAGTAATCTCGCTGAGGTCTTCATACAGGAAGAAGCTTGCTTCGAAACGGTACGATACGCGCAATCGCACGCCTGCGCGCAACTAACGCAGCATGTCGAGCGGTGAATGATAAGCACCATTCCATCGCATAAAAAATCGCCTGCAGGATGCCCCCTGCAGGCGATTTTGTGTAGTTCAGCCGAACGACCGAACTAGAACCAGCGCTCGCCAACCATGACAGTATCGCCGGGATCGATCGGCGTACCGAGCGGGACTTCGGCGCGGTAAGACCCTTCTGGGCGGTTATGCGTCAGCATCACTCCGTCGCGCTTGGCGCGCGGCGAGAAGCCGCCGGCAATCGCCACCGCGCTCTCGACGGTCATGTTCGGCACGTACGGATACTGGCCGGGCGCGGCGACTTCGCCGAGAATGAAAAACGGCCGATAGGTCTCGATTTCCACCGCGACCGACGGCTCGCGGATATAGCCATTGCGCAGGCGGCCGGTGATGGCCGCAGCGAGTGAGGCCGGCGTCATGCCGCGCGCCGGCACGCGGCCTATCAGCGGCATCGTGATCGCGCCACCGGCATCGATGGCATAGGAATTGGTGAGACCTTCCTGCCCGTAGACCACGACGCGCAGCTTATCTCCGGCATCGAGCTTGTACTGCGCATCGTATTTCGAACCGGGCGCAGCATAGGCGACAGGCACGCCGGTGCGGTTATAGGCGAGCGTGTCCAGATCGGGCGGCACGGACACCGCTGCCACGGGGCCGGGCCTGCGCATACAGCCGGTCATGGCCAGGGCCGTAACGGCGACGATCAAGGGCAGACGTAACGCGCGGATAACAGGCACTGGACTCATCCCTCATAGAGATAGTCCGGTTGTGCGCCTTTATGGTTAACATATGGTTGTCGCAGGCCTTCAGCCAAACGAAAGCCCGCTTCCGATTGGATCGGAAGCGGGCTTTCGGTAGCGCTTGTTTCGCTCAGGCCGTGACGCCGACGCCGATCGGGCAGGACACGCCGGTGCCGCCAAGCCCGCAATAGCCGCCGGGATTCTTGGCGAGATACTGCTGGTGATAATCCTCGGCGAAATAGAACGTCTTGATCGGCGCGATCTCGGTGGTGATCGCGCCGTAGCCTTTGGCATCCAGCGCCTGCTGGAATGCGGCCTCGGATTCCTTCGCCGCCTTCAGCTGCGCGTCGGAGAAAGTGTAGATCGCCGAACGATACTGCGTGCCGACATCGTTGCCCTGCCGCATGCCCTGGGTCGGATCGTGATTTTCCCAGAAGGTTTTCAGCAACTGCTCGTAGGAAATCTTCTTCGGGTCAAACACCACCAGCACCACTTCGGTGTGGCCGGTCAGCCCCGAACATGTCTCTTCATAAGTCGGGTTCGGCGTGAAACCGCCGGCGTAACCCACCGCCGTCGTATAGATGCCCTCGCCCAGTTCCCAGAACTTGCGCTCCGCGCCCCAGAAGCAGCCGAGCGCGAACACCGCCTGCTCGAGACCCGCGGGATAAGGCGGCTGCAATTTGCTCCCGCTCACAAAATGAGTGGTCGCAGTCGGTATTGGCGTAGCGCGGCCAGGCAAGGCATCAGCTACCGTGACCATGGCGACGGGTTTGCGCATGAACAGCATGGATCGTCTCCTGCGTTTTTCTTCACCCTATATGGGTATCTTCGCACAAAACGGCAGACCGTTACGCCCCTGAACGGCCCCAGGGTTGCCGCAAGGAAGCCGCATCAGTTTCGCGAATAACCGATCAAAGGCCGCCGCGGACGGAACAACAGCATCAGCAAAATGCCGATCACGCCCATCACCGCCCAAGCCGGCTGATCGAGCAGCAACTTGATGCCCGCGCGCAGCCACGGCGCATCGGCATCGATGACGGCAAGGAAGCTGCGCTGGCTGGCCTGGTTGATATCATTCCAGAATTCGCCAAGTCTGGTCAGACGCAGGGCTTGGTCGGCGATCGAACGGGCGCCGTCATAGACCAGGAACACAAACCCCGCGGCCAGTAACACCAGCCCAGTCAGGCGGAAAAAACCGCGGATCATCCGAATCCCCTCAATGCTCGTCGCCTCGGCAATACTGACTGGAAGCGAGAAATTCAACCGTACCAGCGACTTACCGTAGCCGCACGGCGCTTTTGCCGCGATTTTGCGCTTCTCGAAGCCGTTGACGCTGGAAAACACGGCCTCTATAAGGATCGACAAAGGCGGTGGGCGAAATCCCGCCGCCGCTGTTCTTTGAGCGGCGCAACCCTCGAGAGCGTTACCGCTCCGGGGATAGCATTTCAGGAACACCCCGGAAACAGATCAGCGTTGGCCGCAACAAGGCGGCAAACGTCAATCAGCCCGGCGCCCGGATGGGTCGCTGCTGAAGGATATTCGAGAATGGCCAATACGACCTCCGCCAAGAAGGCGACCCGCAAGATCGCGCGCCGCACCATCGTCAACAAGTCGCGCCGCACCCAGATGCGTTCGGCTCTCCGTACTGTCGAGGACGCCATCAAGACCGGCGACGCCAAGGCTGCCAAGGAAGCGATGAAGCTCGCCGAGCCCGCTCTCATGAAGGCCGCTCAGCGCAACATCGTTCACAAGAACCTGGCGAGCCGTAAGGTCTCGCGCCTCAGCCATCAGATCGCGAAGCTCGCTCAGTAAGCGACACGCGGTATATGATTTCGAAAAGCCCGGCCTTCGCGCCGGGCTTTTTGTTTGTGCGACGACGCGCATGACACACGCTTCCACATTGCGCACATCACCATCCGCATGATGAAGCAAGAAATTCGGATGACGCGCGAGGCCTATAAAATCAGATGTCGGTGCGCGTCACGCCATATCGAGAGAAGGACACGACGGGAACTACAGGCGTTGAACACGCCAACTCTGGCTGCACCAGCGTGATTCTCAAAAGCAAGCGTGTTGCAACGCCGATACTGACGACGCATTCAAGGTTACCCTGAGTCAGCGCACAGAAAAAATCGCGCCGCGATAATCACTTATCCACATAGCGCGAGTGAGCGGTTTGAATCCGCGAATGCCGCGCCCGCTTTCGTAAATGAAATATGAATTTCTTTTTTCGGTCGACCGACTTTGCAACCCCACTGTCACAATTGGATTCAGCACGCAGATTCAAAATCTTGTCGACGTGTTTGAAAAACGGGCTCACAAACGAGAGCCTGCAAGTGCGGCTTTTGCGAAGCAGCGAAAAAATGATTCCGTTGCGAGAAAACTGCCGTGCTGTATTTCTAAATCATTCGCAGCGCCCCGCCGTTCCTGAGATCAGCGCGATTTCGGTACGAGGGCGAGCCAGAAGATCAGCGACGGTCCGAAGGTTTGGCGATGCTTTCCAAGTCTCAAGCGAGTGGCAACTCATAGCAATATGAGAGCGGTCGTTCTGTGCCGAAATTTCTCGAGCATCCATGACGGATGCTTCAAAAAGAAATGCGAAGCAGAGACCGTGCACTGGCAAGGCGGGGAGATCGTCCTGTGAAGAGAAGCGGGCTGAAAGACGATGCGACCCTGAACGTTTCCCACGTTGAGCGTTTTGCACTGACTTTGGACCAGATTCGAAACTGACACCTTGCCGCGATGACCGCGGCGAGTGGGGGAGCTTCCATGCGCAAATCCATGATCACACAGCGTTCTTCTTTGCGATCTGCGTTCGGCTTCAATATGTCTGCTTCCATCTGCTTCCGTCCCCCCGCCTGTATCCCTGACAGAGCACTCAGTACGCGCTGACCTCACCCGGCGCTTCTTTCGACACTGCCGACTCGTTCGCGGCGTGAACGCCGAACGGCGGAGCTGTGTCCGAAAGCAGCCGCGCGAGGTCATCGCACGTATCTGCTTGCATCCCGTCGCGGGCGCTTCGCGCGCTCGGTCACCACTTTAGAATTGAGAAGTACGAACG